>CAYOHT010000062.1:0-10236 GCA_964403815.1 uncultured Cocleimonas sp. | reverse complement strand
TGATTGAAAAGCTAAAGTTAGAATGGCAAGAAGTCAGTGTTCGTGAAGAAACCTTACAAGAGCAATTTTCCGAGACTGAGTTTGATGCCAAAGAATTAAATGAAGCCCTTGATGAAGCAATTAAGAATGATTCTATTAACTTACAATCGCATCAACGCGCGCTAGAAGAAATTCAGCGTAAAGTAGCAAGGCTTGGGGCAATCAACCTTGCGGCAATTGATGAATATAAAGTACAAAGCGAGCGCAAAGTTTTCTTGGATGAACAAGATGCTGATTTGGTGGAAGCACTAGAAACCTTAGAAACAGCTATCGCAAAAATTGACCGCGATACGCGCGCCTTATTTAAAGATACCTTTGAAAAGGTTAATGTACGCATACAAGAAATGTTTCCGCAGTTATTTGGCGGCGGAAATGCACATCTTGAAATGACAGGTGATGATTTACTCACCACGGGCATTTCAATCATGGCGCAGCCGCCGGGTAAACGAATTTCGAGCATTCACCTGATGTCAGGCGGTGAGAAGGCGCTTACGGCTGTGGCGATGGTATTTGCCATTTTTGAGCTTAATCCTGCACCCTTCTGTATGCTAGATGAGGTTGATGCACCTTTGGATGAAGCCAATATTGGGCGCTTTTGTGCGCTGGTTAAGAAAATGTCGGACCGTGTGCAATTTATCTTTATAACGCACAGCAAAACGACGATGGAACTGGCAGATAACTTGATTGGTGTCACCATGCGTGAGCCTGGGGTTTCTCGTTTGGTGTCAGTGGATGTAAATGAAGCGGCTAGAATGGCGCAAGAGTAAACGGATTCTTTCATGTAAAAGTGGGGGGTGTACTTCGACAAGCTCAACAGAGCTGCTTTTTGATTTTATAAAGACTCTGTTATGCAGAGGCCTTATCTGGGGACTTATAAAAAATGGATATAACAAGCCTAATCATCACCATCGTTGGAATTACTATTATTCTGGCGCTTTATATTATCAGCCGAATCAGCCGTTCTAAATTACCCCAAGAAAAAGCCGTGCGCTTACCTAACATCAAGAACGAGGACGGCACTCAGTTCACCTCTATCTTAGATGATATTCCTGCTCGCGATGGTTCTACGCCTACACTTAAAAGTACAAACTCCAAAAAGGCAACTCCTGAAGCAAGTGTTGATAACAATGTTGTTAATAATAATACCAATGAAAAACAACCTATATTATTCATCTCCTCAAATGATGAGGCAAGCTTAGATGGCAACCTTGTATCTAAAGTACTTAAAAAGAATAATTTAGTTTTTGGTGAGTTTGATGTTTATC
This sequence comes from uncultured Cocleimonas sp., assembly GCA_964403815.1. Lineage (GTDB taxonomy): Bacteria > Pseudomonadota > Gammaproteobacteria > Thiotrichales > Thiotrichaceae > Cocleimonas. Next base: position 8,932 of record CAYOHT010000062.1, on the reverse strand, counting down.
ATTACTTAATAAACGATGCAGAAAAAAATAGCCTCTTTCGTGTCGCCAACGGTATTGCACCTTGGACATTAAAGAAAGAAGATTTACACAACAAAAGTGTCGCAGGCTTATCCATTGTACTCATCACACCTTGTAAGATTGATAAAGCCGAAGCGGTTAAAACATTCGTTGCCATATCTCACAAAATATCATTAGAAGTAAATGGCGTATTAAAAAATGACCAGCAAGAGATATTTACACCGAAAGATGAAACCATACTACTTAATTCTCTATAGCTATTTATTACAATAATGACTTAAAAAGTCATTATTGATACTTCATACTTTGAAATAATAGCGCCAATAAAAATAATTTGAAAAAAGTCTACTTTGCTCATCTAGCGTTCAGCTAACAACCTTATAATGCTAAACATATCCTAAAAGATATACAGTGATTAGATCACCTTATCGCTAGTACATTAAAATAACAGCATGATCTAAAGTCCAGAATAACAATAAAAATACACACCAAAGGGGCAATACAATGAGATACAATGACCAAACTCTAAATCCTGAGTTTATTGATAACAATGAAGTTCTTCCTAACCTAGAAGAAGTAGAAAATGAAGAAGTATCAGAAAAGAAAGTTAAGGCACATGTGATTCGTCGCAATGTTGAAGACTATCTTGAGCGTAAAGCACTAGAGCGTAGCCTAAAAGAAGTTTTTGATGATGAGTACTTGCTTGATTAAAAGAGCAGGTTCAAAGCACTATTACCATTTAACACATTATCTTTTGGCTAATGAGCGTAACTTTTTTAACGTATAAAAAGGGAAATCTGTTACCATCTCGTTAACCATCCACTTGTGAATATTCCCTCTTGGATCAGCGCTAATTTCATACGTAAACTGAGTGCTTCCATTCTTTTGAGGCACAAACCGCATAGAACCCGTCATCTTCTCTATTCTCACAATACCTTTTTTTACAGCTACCTGAATAGGAAGAGAGCGGAATTTAATTTCAACCTGTTTGGTTTTTCTATTTTGCTGAAATGTTGAATGAATAATCAAGTCCCTGTCCCATGTTGGCCAAGGTAAGTCAGTGAACGATATAATCTATACGTTCAACAATATTGATCTGCTTTAGCGTTTTAGCGCTCTTGCATTGATACATCCAACTCGGGCATTTTTTAATATCTTCAAGAATATCTAATAGCTTATCCAACGAAGTGGATATATTCACCACTCCTTTAACCGATTGAATAACCGTACCTCTTGGATGACGGCTATACACTTGGGTATTTTCTTCATCCCTGATCAATTGCCATTTACTCTCAGCCTGTACTGATAGAGTTAAACTTAAAGTGAAAAGTAATAAAATAAACGCTTTCATAATAACTGTATTATAGAATATAAAAAAATTTAAACCACTTCATGAAAAACTGCTAAAAATAAATAACAATAATCCAAGGGTCATCTATACTCGCCCTAAACATCTATAGAGCACCTACTATGCCTCCTGATATATCCATATGGGATTTTATCGCCTTATTATTATTCTTTGCCGCCTGGTACAGTATTTCTTGGGTCGGTAGACACCGTAAAGATAACGATAAAACCACACTGAGAAGTATTTCAAAAACCTACCGTAACCAGTGGATGCTGCACCTGTTAGAGCGCGAAAACCGCATGGCTGATGTTGCGCTGATTGGTAATTTAATGCGTAGCGTTTCCTTTTTTGCATCTACCAGTCTATTGATACTCGCCAGTTTAATCGCTGTTTTTGGTGTTGTTGATGATGCTATTAATATATTCCACGATATCCCTTACGCTCAACAGGTTTCAGCCGTTTTTTGGAAGCTCAAACTTTTCCTCATGCTCCTTATTTTTATTTATGCCTTTTTTAAGTTAGTTTGGTCACTACGCCAATACAACTCCACGGTTATTATGATAGGTGCTGCACCTGACACCTTTAACACTGATGAAGAATTATTCTCATACGCCAACAATCTCGGCGTTGTCCTTAACCGATCATCCCAGCACTTTATCGAAGGTATGCGAGGCTTTGAGTTTGCGCTTGCTGCTATGGCTTGGTTTATTCATCCCTTTGTTTTTATTTTCGCCACTATTCTTATTTCATTAGTTGTTTACCGCAGAGAGTTTGCCTCTCGCTCCATGCGCGCAATGATTGATGAAGAAAGTTAGCATGTTTGAAAAGCTGCTAAACAGTAAAGCCCTTCCCTATCTTATTATGATTTTACCACCCCTCTTTTGGGCAGGTAATTTCGTGGTAGGCAGAGCGGTAGTTTCAGCCCAAGCTTCACCGATCACCCTATCTTTTTGGCGCTGGCTTTTGGCACTATTGCTATTACTACCGTTTGTTATAAAGCCCATGTGGCAGCAACGCAACGTTATTCAACAGCATTTTTGGAAGATATGTTTTTTAGCTGTACTAAGCATATCAGGGTTTAATTCACTCGCTTATATTGCCCTGCAGTACACAACCGCTACCAATGCTACTTTACTCAACTCCTTTATTCCTATTTTTATTTTGGTGATTATGGGGTTATTCTTTAAAGAGAAAATATCCAACAAACAAATATTCGGTGTGCTTGTTTCATTGGCGGGCGTATTTGTAATTCTAACGCGTTTAGATTTAGAAATTATCAAAGCATTAAGCATTAACAAAGGTGATTTATGGATGCTACTCGCCACGCTTGATTGGGCTTTATATTCGGTTTTCTTAAAATACCTGCGCCCACAAGCATTATCACCCCTACCCTTTTTAGGTATTATGCTAATCATAGGAACAATTGTTTTAATTCCACTACTGCTCATCAATCCCTTTAACGAAGCGCCCATCGTATGGACTGAGAACATGGTCAAGGCATTAGCTTATATCGCCATCTTCCCTTCCATTTTTGCCTACCTAGCATGGAATTACGGTATGCAAAAGTTAGGTGCTGCGACTGGTGGACAGTTTATCCACCTCATGCCATTTTTTGGCGCTTTAATGGCCATCGTATTCTTAGGGGAAAGCATTCAGCTTTATCATCTTTTAGGTGGCGCTTGTATTGCACTAGGGTTATGGCTGAGTATTAATAAGTAAGTTCTAAAGCTTATATACAAGTACACCCCCCCACTTTTACATGATGTTTGAGCTTTTCTACTGATTATTTTTAACCAGCTCATCCGCTAGCGCATCAACCACGCTTTGCATACTCTTAGGCATTGGCGCTTCCCATGAAACATCCTCACCTGTAATCGGATGAACCAAACTCAAACGTGTTGCATGTAGCGCTTGGCGCGTCATTTTTTGTAGTCTTACGCGTAATCCTTCATCCATATTGGCGGGTACGCGAGGCCTGCCACCATAAACTCTGTCGCCTACAATTGGCATATGTTTCCATGAAAGGTGTACACGGATTTGATGGGTACGCCCCGTTTCTAAATTCACGCGTAACAATGTGTGATGATACAAGCGCTGTTCAATGCGGTAATGTGTGATAGCTGTTTTACCACCGCCCATTTCTTTGACTGCCATACGCTTTCTGTCGCGCGTATGTCTGCCTATATTCGCCTCAATCGTTGCGCCTGCGATTACATCGACAGAAACAAGTGCTAAATACTCACGCGACACATCGCGGGCTTGTAATAGATTTACCAGCGCAGTGTGTGCTTCTAAGGTTTTTGCCACCATCATTAAACCCGTGGTGTCTTTATCAAGTCGATGTACGATACCTGCACGCGGTAGGTTTTTTTGCTGTTCATTATGCGCCAGCAAACCATTTACCAATGTGCCCGTAAGGTTGCCTGCACCTGGGTGAACCACTAATCCTGCGGGCTTATTAATCACCATCATGTGCTCATCTTCAAACACGATATTGAGATCGATGGCTTCGGGCAAATCATGTGTTTTTTCCACTAAAACAGGTTTTACGATAATCGCTTCACCGCCATTGAGCTTGTCGCGAGTTTTTGCCACTTTATTATTAACAAGAATATCGCCCGACTTTATCCACTTTTGAAGCTGGCTGCGTGAAAACTGCGGGCATAGCTGTGCCACTACTACATCAAGCCGCTCACCAAAGGTTGTTTCTGGAACAATAAAATCCAATTGTGTTTCTGTACTCATTATTGTATTTATACTCTCTATTTTAACCGTTATTCTGTAATCAGCTCCCGATTATAAGGTAATACCAGCTTCCTATGTTGTAATAGTTATTTTGCTGTATAATTGACCAAACTATAAACGAACAGCATACAAACTATAAAAATCACGGGCATTATCATGGCTTTAAAAAGACTTTTTACACTATTTTTTATCACCGCACTTACGTTATCTCTTTCATCCTGTTCTCAACTTAATAAACTTCAAGATAAAGATAATGCAGCAAAAGCAAATGCAACATCAGGTTACTCTGCCAATAAGCTCTTTCAAGATGCCAGAGCATCGCTTAAATCAGGTAATTACGAGACCGCAATCAAACAATACGAAGAGTTAGAAGCTAAATACCCACTTGGTCGTTACGCACAACAATCGCTGCTAGAGCAGGCTTTTGCCTACTACAAGTTTGATGAGCCAGACACAGCACTCGATACCATCGACCGTTATATGCGCGTTTACCCACGTAGCCCACGTATGGATTACGCTTTGTACTTACGCGGATTGATTAACTTTACGCGTGGTGGAAGTATTATTGATAAGATATTCCCGCGTAACTTCTCTGATTTAGATGGTGTTCGTCAAAAAGAAGCCTTTCATGACTTCTCAACTTTGTTGACTCGCCATCCCCGTAGCCCATACGCAAAAGATGCCAAACAACGTATGCACTATTTAAAGAATACACTCGCGCAAACCGAAGTCAATGTCGCTAAATATTACATGAAACGTGGCGCATACCTTGCCGCGTTTAATCGAGCTGATTACGCCATCATTCATCACCAAGGCACACCTGCAATTATTGAGGCACTACAAGTTAAGGTCTGCTCAGCAAGACGCTTAGGCAAAGCTTCGTTAGCTGATGATACGATGCGAATTATTAAACTAAACTTCCCGAGCAAAGTGAAATTTAGTTGTTTGAAATAATCACCTAAGTTTTAGATTAAAAAAGAGCTTCTTTATGAAGCTCTTTTTTTTGCTTATTGATTTTGTAGTACACCCCCCTACTTTCACATGATGTTTATTTGACATATCTCAAAAACTGAACTATAAAAATAATTCACACACGTTTTACTGATAAATCGTATATGTGTAATTATAATATTTTGGAGATCAAGGATGACATTATTTCGCCCCCTATCAATAGCGCTGGCAACTGCACTTTTAACAACTACTTCGTATGCCGCAACAAAATGGGACATGCCTACACCTTATGGCGATGGTGTCCATCACACTAAAAACGTGAAGCAATTTTCAGAAGACGTTAAAAAAGCCACCGATGGCGAGCTTAATATCGTTGTTCACTCAGGTGCTTCATTAATCAAACACCCTGAAATTCATCGTGCCGTTCGCACAGGTCAAGTTCCAGCTGGTGAGATGTTTATGGGTCTTTTAGGTAATGACAACCCTCTATTTAAAGCGGATAACATCCCTTTTTTAGCGTCTGATTTTAATTCTGCTAAGAAATTATGGGGCGCTTCTCGTGAAGCGATTGACAAATCATTAGAGAAAGAAGGCATAAAATTATTGTACGCAGTGCCTTGGCCTCCACAGGGTTTCTATACAAAAAAACCTATTAGTTCGGTTGCTGACCTCAAAGGTTTAAAGATGCGCGCATACAGCCCGACTACTTCTCGTTTAGCCGTATTATTAGAAGCAACACCAACAACCGTACAAACACCTGAAATACCACAAGCATTCTCTACAGGCATTATCGATGCAATGGTAACTTCACCAAGCACTGGCGTAAGCAGTCAATCGTGGGATTACATTTCTGATTACACCGATACACAAGCATGGATTCCTAAAAACATGGTGATTGTAAATGCTAAGTCATTCAAGCGTCTTGATGAAAAATCACAAAAAGCGGTAATGGATGCAGCAGCTGCGGCAGAAACTCGTGGCTGGGAAATGGCAATAGCAGAAACCGAAGCTAAAACAAAAGTATTAGCTGAAAAAGGCATCAAGGTCGCTAAACCATCAGATGAGCTTAAAAAAGGTCTGCGAGCTATTGGTAAAACTATGGGCGATGAGTGGGCTAAAGAAGCTGGCGATGCAGGTGCGGCGATTTTGAAAGCGTTACAGTAAGACCTTAGTCAATAACATCATGTAAAACTAGGGGGGTGTGGGTAATTCTTTCCCGCGCCCTTCGACTCCGCTCAGGGAGCTAGATACGACCAAACAGTACCCTGAGCGGAGTCGAAGGGCACGGCGCATCATATATAAAACTTTTCAATATTTCATACCACCGATGTGAGACCACTCCCATGAGAAATTTTCTCGATAAATTATATCTAGGCTCAGGCATGTTAGCCGGCTTATTTATTATTTTAATCACGCTGATGATTTTAGCTCAAATTATTGGTCGATGGTTTAATGTCATTATTCCTTCCACCGAAGACTTTGCAGGTTTTTTCTTAGCCGCCACTACTTTTCTTGCACTGGCATACACCTTCAGAATGGGCGGGCATATCCGCGTAACTATTTTAGTTCACTTACTCAAAGGCAAACTACAACGCTTTGCCTTAGCGCTAGCGCTTCTGGTTTTTATAGCAATGATTGCTTACGGCGTTTATTACACAGGCGCATTTGCTTATGAGTCTTGGTCATTCCATGAATTGTCCCAAGGTTATATCGCTGTGCCCTTATGGATTCCACAGCTTTCTATGGTTATAGGTCTTACCATCTTTTTAATTGCTTTAGTTGATGATTTCATTCTCGTCCTTTCGGGCAAGACGCCAACTTTTGTTGGACTAGAAGAATAGCTATATGGACGTTTCAAATCTAATCATCATCCTTGGCGCTATTTTATTAGTGTCATTATTAAGTGGCATCTGGGTTGCCGCATCATTATTCCTAGTCGCATTTATTGCCCTAGTCTTAAACGATAACAGCAATATCGGCTTAGTGCTGGCGACCACCACATGGGGCGCATCTGCCACTTGGACACTCGCCGCCTTACCGTTATTTATTTGGATGGGGGAAATTCTATTTCGAACCAAACTCTCCGAAGATTTATTTCACGGGCTTGCACCGTGGCTAAATAAAGTCCCTGGTCGATTACTGCACGTTAATATTTTAGGCTGTACCATTTTTGCCGCTGTTTCAGGTTCATCCGCCGCCACTGCCGCAACGATCGGTAAAATGACGATTCCTGAACTCACCAAACGTGGCTACCCGATGAAGATGATGATCGGCACTTTGGCTGGTTCTGGCACATTGGGCTTCCTCATTCCTCCATCAATCATCCTCATCGTTTATGGCGTATCAGCCGAGGTTTCAATCTCTCGCTTATTTATCGCGGGCGTATTACCCGGTGCAATGTTGGTGATACTCTTTATGGGTTATACCGCCGTTTGGTCGATGATCAATAAAGATCAAATCCCGTCTGAGGATGATGTTGAATTATCCAGCATGACATTCGGACAAAAGCTTTACGCAACACGTCGATTATTCCCAGTAATGGGTTTGATATTATTCGTGCTAGGTTCCATTTACGCAGGCTGGGCGACGGCAACTGAAGCCGCCGCACTGGGTGTATTTGGCGCGCTATTTTTATCCCTTGTTACTGGCAATCTTTCGCTGACAACCTTTAAAGATAGTTTACTTGGCGCTACTAGAACCTCATGCATGATTACCTTTATTATCGCAGGAGCAGCTTTCCTCAGCCTTGCGATGGGCTTTACAGGCATCCCACGGATGCTGGCAGAAAGTATTTCTGCCATGGGTCTTTCGCCTACTGAACTAATCATTATGTTAACCCTATTTTTCATGGTGTTAGGTTTCTTCCTTGATGGTATTTCCATGGTGGTTTTAACAACCTCAATTGTTTTACCAATGGTAGAAAAAAGCGGCATTGATTTGATGTGGTTCGGTATTTATGTGGTGCTAGTGGTTGAAATGTCACAAATCACCCCGCCCGTTGGCTTCAATCTCTTCGTTATGCAGGGACTGACTAAAATTAATATTCTGAAAATTGCAGGCTACGCCATGCCATTCTTCTTTTTATTATTAACCGCAATCGTATTACTGACTGTGTTCCCTCAAATAGCAACGTGGTTGCCTGAGTTAATGACTGCAAAAAAATGACCATTCAGCATATTCATTTAGATAGTTATAAAAAGCACACCCCCCCACTTTTACATGGTGTTTACCAAAAATGACTCTACAAAAACAACAAAATCAAAAATGGGAATTTTGGATAGACCGAGGTGGCACATTCACCGACATCGTTGCACGCAAACCCAACGGTGAATTACAAACGCACAAGTTATTATCTGAAAACCCAGAGCAATATAAAGATGCGGCCATCGAAGGTATTCGTAAATTACTGGGCGTAGAAAAAGGTGCGTCTTTACCCGCTGATAAAATATCTGCGGTCAAAATGGGTACAACCGTTGCGACCAATGCACTGTTAGAACGCCAAGGCGAAGATACCCTGCTTTTGATCAACACAGGCTTCGCTGATGCCCTGCGTATCGGCTATCAAACACGCCCTGATCTTTTCGCACTGGATATTAAGCTCCCCGAAATGCTTTACAAAAAAGTCGTCGAGGTAGATGAACGACTTAATGCACAAGGCAATGTTCTGATTCCACTTGATGCAGGCAAAGCAAAAGCATCAATGCAACAGGCCTACGATGAAGGCTATCGTGCTGTCGCTATCATACTTATGCACGGCTATCGCTTCACCGAGCATGAAAAACAGCTTGCAGAAATTGCTAAAGAGATCGGCTACACACAGATTTCTACCAGCCACGAAGTTAGCCCGCTTATGAAGCTAGTTTCTCGTGG
>CAYOHT010000061.1:0-10271 GCA_964403815.1 uncultured Cocleimonas sp. | reverse complement strand
TAATTATGAGGTTTTGCGGAAGTTCGATAGCTTATATTGCTCTTAGATCGGCTTAGGTAAACTTCCATCATATGAGAGCCTGCACGAGGAGTGACTCCATTTTTAGAGGTGACAACCTTCGGCGCATTGCCAGCAGGAGCAAGCGAAGGATGTGTGTAACGACCATTCTTTACAGAAATTGCTTGGGTGTAATTAGTTTCAAAATCTTCGGTGTAAATGATATCAGCCGAAGCCGTTGAAAAAACAATACGCTAAAGAGTGATATTACAATAGCGTTAAGCATTTTACTTAATAGGTATTTTTGTCTAAGAGGAATATGGAGCATTTTAAAGCCTCTAAGGTGTAGTGTTTGTGCAATATCCTTGTAGTGGACAGCAAAACTAATCCTTAGTTCGCTTGGTAAATGTGCTTCGAATACAATATTTCTTTAATTTTTATTATTAAGCTAGCATTCAGGAAAGTATATTATCGGATTAATATCAATCCTGTCTATGTGAAACGTATTCCATATGACTAATGGTCATAAAACAGATTGTAGGTTAAGCGCTACAGTCCCTAGTTTTACACGGCATATATCATGTAGCTTTGCATAAATTCTAGTGTCGTTAAAAAGCTAACGAGTATCATGTAACGGTTTCACTCTAATAATTGAGTTATCCGTTTTTAAAACAACAAAACGGTAAGCTCACTAAAAGTGGGGGGGGGTGTGCTTTACCGTCTCAGTAAAGCAACCCATCGCCAAACATTCAAAATACTCATGAGTGATGCAGCGACATAAGTTAGAGCTGCTGCTTTTAAGATTTTATCTACGGCGGCTACATCTGCCTCTTGAATATAATCTGCTTTTAGAATGGGCAATGCTTTGCCAAAACTGGCATCCCATTCTACAGGTAGTGTAACAAGGTGTACGATGGCAGAGCCTGCAATACTCGTTAACCCCACTAACAAAAAGATCAATCCTGCAGAGGGGCTACGGGTAAGAATTAGCACGATGGGCAGAATCAGCATAACGCCAGAGCCAAACTTCGATGTGCGTTGTGTTATTTTGATCAAGGTGGTGCGTAAGGCTAGTTTTGATTCGTTGTTATGATCTTGAATAGCGTGACCAACCTCATGCGCGGCAACCGCGATGGCGGTTAATGAATTGTCATCAAAGTTAGCTTGTGAAAGCCGGACGGTTTTGCTTTCAGGGTCATAGTGGTCGCCTGTCTCGGTAATTTCTACCTCGACATGTGGCATGTCATGCTTATCAAGCAAGTGGCGTGCTAGCTCGCCGCCTGTGCCTGGAATATGATTTTGGTTTTCTGAATATCGCTCAAACACACTTTTAGCCCACCACTGTGGACCAAAGATGAGGGCAGCAATAAATAGGGCGATAATGATGAAAGTCATATTGCTAGTATATATTTCTATTTAGAGATTAGTCATGTAAAAGTAGGGGGGTGTGCTTTTTATATATTCCCCTTTTTAATCACCTTCGACGTTTTTTCGGAAGTATACTTTTACATGATGTTTATTGCGCTGTAGGCAGGCCTGCTTCTTTCCACCCCAGATAACCAGCCGAATAATTTTTCACATTGGTATAGCCCATTTTTTGTAGCGTATCTGCCGCTAGTGGTGATCTTGCACCAGCACTACAATAGACAACAATCGGCGTATCTTTGTTCAGCGCTGCTCGGGTGATGCGGTGCTCTAGCCATCCACGTGGGATATTTCTATTTTGATCTGCTTTGATAGCGCCACCTATATTTTTGATTTCAGTGGGCAGGCGTATATCTATCAATACCATTTCTAAATCATCATCGAGCGCTTTTTTTAAATCTTCTGTGCTGATAACTTTGGTGCGCTTTTCAGCTTCTGTCTGTAGCTGCGCACCTGTGGTGATGCCAGCTATTTCGGCCTGTGCGACGATGGGGGACAATAGCAGCAGGGCTATAAAAAGGGCATAGAGCTTTGCATAAATTCTAGCAGTCGTTAAAAAAGCTAACGAGTTATCATTCAGCGGCTTCTCTCTAATAATCGAGTTGTTGCTTTTAAAGGCAAAGCGCAAGCTCGCTAAAAGTGGGGGGGTGTGAATTGATTTATTCATAAATACTCCGAGTTTTGAAGAAACTACGATAGATAATATACGCCCTTTATTATATCTTAGATGCATGAATAATTTTTTGGTTAATCTAAGCAAAGTACCTTTTTGGTTGTTTGAATTGCTGACCACGGCAAAGTCATTTAAGGGTAATCCTATTATTGGATCGCCCATGCTTAATCGTTTGGGTTTGCATGTGGTGCGCCTTGTGGTTTCGCATGGGATTATGCGCGCTAGAATGTGGATGTTGGCGATGCCTGTTTCACGTCAAGATAGGCAGTTTTATTTTCGTGAGGGTTATTTGGTTAAAGAGGATTTCCTCTGTGATGATGAGTTCAATGCGCTAGAAAAAGAAGCTAGATCATTTAATGGCGATATCCGAGAGGCAAGGCAAGGCGATACCATAACACTACGCGCGGCGTTGTCTCCTGATATTTTAGACGCGATTCCTGCGATTGATAAACTGATTAACAATAAGCAACTCAAACAATTAGCGCACTTCACCGCTGGGCATCTACGGGAACCTTTTTATTATTTAGAAAAAGTAAAAAATGGTTACAACTCTAATAACAGCGGGGCGTTAGATCCACAAAAAAACTTACACAGCGATACTTTTCATCCCACCATGAAATGTTGGTTTTTTATTGATGATGTAAAAGAAGATACTGGGCCGTTTATGTATGTGCCACAATCCCAAAGGTTAACGTGGAAAACTATAAAATGGGAGTATCGTATGAGCATAGGTGCGAAGGATGTGAGCAATACACTCCATGCAAAAGGCTCGTCTCGATACGATGCAAAAGATTTAGAAGAATTGGGTTTGCCACCTGCGAAAGCCTTTGCCGTAAAAAAGAATACCTTAGTTTTTGCCAATACGTTTGGTATCCATCGCCGAGGTGATAGCGCACAGAAAAGCACACGCTTAGCGCTGTGGGGTGATAGTCGTACCAATCCTTTTAATCCTTTACCAGGAGTGGGTGGAAAGTTTATTAATAATTTACAATATTATTTTCTCGATTTATTCCGTCAAAAGGCGGATGGAAAAGCGGCAAAAAGTGGAGGGCGCTCTCCTTGGAAGTTATTAGATAATAATGGCAAACAATTTGAGGATCTTTAATAGAGATAGCCCCTAAAACTTGTTATCCTTAGCCGTTTTTATGATTCACCATCAGGATGCACCGTGAGCGACGATACTTCTAATAACCAAATCGACTACAAAAAGACCTTAAACCTACCCAACACCAGCTTCCCCATGAAGGGAAATCTCGCTAATCGCGAGCCTGCGATGTTGGAAGAATGGATTAAGGCTGATATTTACCAAAAGCTTCGCGATCACGCGGCTGGGCGACCTAAATATATTTTGCACGATGGTCCTCCGTATGCAAATGGTGAGTTACACCTTGGTCACGCGATTAACAAAATCTTAAAAGATATTGTCATCAAAAGTAAAACGCTGGCGGGGTTTGATTCGCCTTATAAGCCAGGTTGGGATTGTCACGGTTTGCCGATTGAAGCCGTCGTTGAAAAGAAGGTGGGTAAAGTAGGGCAGAAAGTTGATGCGACTGAGTTTCGCAAACTGTGTCGTGAATATGCAGGCAAGCAAGTAGAGCAACAAAAAGAAGGCTTTATCCGCATGGGAATTTTGGGTGAGTGGGATGAGCCCTATTTAACTATGAACTTTCAAACCGAAGCAGACATTGTTCGCTCTCTCGGTAAAATCATCGAAAAAGGTCACTTAATAAAAGGGCAAAAGCCTGTTAACTGGTGTTTGGATTGTGGCTCATCGTTGGCCGAAGCTGAGGTTGAGCATCAAGATAAAACATCGGATTCTATTGATGTTAGATATTTGGCGGTTGATCAAAGTGCGATAGCATCAAAATTTGGCGCGACCGATGCAGAAAACATTAGCATGGTTATCTGGACGACAACTCCATGGACATTGCCAGCAAGTATGGCGGTGACACTGCATGAAGATTTTGATTACTTATTAATTAAGACAGAGAAAGGCGCGCTAGTTTTAGAAGATTCATTGCATGAGTCTGCATTAGAACGCTATGAGCTAGAAAATAAAGGCGTACTTGGCACATGTAAAGGTGCTGATCTTGAAGGTTTAATGCTCAAACATCCTTTTTATGATCGTGAGCTCCCCATTATTCTGGGTGAACACGTAACGGCAGAAGGTGGTACAGGCGCAGTTCATACAGCGGCAGCACACGGTACAGACGATTACATTGTTTGTAAAAAATATGAACTAGAAGTGATTAACCCACTTGGAAATGATGGTCATTTCTTTGAAGATGTAGGGCTAGTCGGTGGTCAATTTGTTTACGGTGGCAATAAAACCGTATTGGTAGAAATTGCAGAAAACGGCAGTCTACTTTGCCAAGAAAAAATTCGTCACAGTTACCCACATTGCTGGAGACACAAAACCCCTATCATTTTCCGCGCAACACCGCAGTGGTTTATCAGCATGGAAAAGCAAGGTTTACGCCAAGCAGCGCTCAAAGGTATCAAAGGCGTAACGTGGGTGCCAGAGTGGGGTGAAAGTCGTATCTCTAAAATGATCGAAACGCGCCCAGATTGGTGCATTTCGCGTCAGCGTTTCTGGGGTGTGCCGATTCCACTCTTTGTGCACAGCGAAACGCAAGAATTGCATCCTAATACTTTAGAAATCATGGAAACGGTTGCAAAAGGTATCGAGCAAGAGGGCATCGAATATTGGCATCGCATGACGTCAGAAGATTTGATCGGCGATGATGCGAGTGATTATGAAAAAACTACCGATACGTTAGATGTTTGGTTCGATTCAGGTACAACGCATTTCTCAGTGTTGGATAGTGAAGAGCATTTGTATTCGCCAGCGGACATGTATTTAGAAGGCTCGGACCAGCATCGTGGTTGGTTCCATTCGTCTTTGTTAACCTCGACGGCTATGCACGGTACACCGCCGTATAAAAATGTTTTAACGCATGGTTTTGTGGTGGACGAAAACGGCAAAAAAATGTCGAAATCAGACAGTAACGGCATTGCTCCCGTAAAAGTGATGAAAAACTTAGGCGCTGATATTTTACGTTTGTGGGTATCATCATCTGACTATTCACGCGAAATTACCGTTTCCGATGAAATCCTAAAACGCTCGGCAGATGCGTATCGCCGTATCCGAAATACTGCGCGTTATTTGTTATCTAACACCAATGATTTCAACCCTGCAACGGATATGGTCGCGCCAGCAGACATGTTGGCGCTAGATCGTTGGGCAATGGATAAAACGGCAAAATCACAAGCAATCATTGTGAAAGCCTACGAAGATATGCAGTTTCATTTGGTCTATCAAGAAATCTTAAAATTCTGCTCAATTGATATGGGTAGTTTGTATTTAGATATTACCAAAGATCGCCAATACACCATGCCAGCAAATTCATTGCCACGTCGTTCGGCGCAAACAGCGGCGCATCATATATTACAAGCGCTGGTTCGTTGGATGTATCCGATTACTAGCTTTACCAGTGAAGAGATTTGGAATTCAATTTACCAAGAGCAAGATAAACCTGTTGATTATGTTCTTCTCACAGAGTGGTACGACGAGTTATTTGAGCTAGGTGATAACGAAGCACTTAGCGAAGCAGATTGGACGAGTATTTTTGAAGTGCGTATTGCAGTAAGTAAGCAATTAGAGCAACTTCGTAAAGATAGCTCAATCGGTTCGTCGCTAAATGCAGAAGTCACGGTTTATGCATCTGGAGATACCTTTGAAGCGCTAAGAAAGCTTGATGAAGAGTTACGTTTTGTGCTGATTACATCAGGCGCAAGAGTAGGAAATACAGACAGCAAACCAAACGATGTAGTAGAGGCTGAAGGTGCAAGCGGCGTTTGGTTAAGCGTAACAGCATCTAATGCAGAGAAATGTGTGCGTTGTTGGCATCACCAAGAAAGCGTTGGTAGCTATACAGATCACCCAGAACTTTGCGGACGTTGCGTAGAAAATGTTGATGGTGATGGCGAGGCGCGTAGTTATGCCTGATTCTACGCCTAGCTCAATGCTTAAATATTTATGGATCACGTTTGTTGTCGTATTCATTGATCAAATTACAAAATGGATGGCAGAGGCAAACCTAGAACTGGGTGGTGAGTCTTATAAAGTTTTTTCGCATCTAAACTTTTCATTGGCTTACAACGAAGGCGCAGCTTTTGGCTTTTTAGAGGGCGCGCGTTGGTTCTTTGTGATTTTGGCTATAGTTGTCAGTATTGCCATTATTATCTGGCTGGCAAAACTCAGCAAAACAGAAAAATGGACAGCGACAGGACTTGCGCTAGTGTTAGGCGGTGCAGTCGGCAATGGTATTGATCGTTTATTACACGGAAAAGTTATCGACTTCATTGATGTGTATGCAGATTGGAATGTGTTTTTCTTAACCAAATGGAATGATGGTATGTCGCACTTCGCAACTTTCAATGTCGCGGATATCGCCATCAATATTGGTGCGGTAATCTTGATTACAGTGAGTTTATTTTCAAAAGAAGAAGATTAATTTATTATTTCTAAAAAGCACACCCCCCTAGTTTTACATGATGTTTTAACAAACATCATGTAAAACTAGGGGGGTGTGCTTTTCATCTATAGTCTCCGCATTTATGCATCTATTTGCTAGTTTTAAAACGTATACCTATACTGAGCAATAAATAAGCACATTAGGAGCTATTGTGATAATTAAAAATAAAGCAGACATTACCGAAAATGATGTAACGGATTTTTCAATCTATCAAGACCGCAGAAAGTTTATGAAAACGGCAGCTGGTGTTGGTATCGTCGCGGCGACGGGCTTACCCATCACTCAGGCTAATGCAAAAGGCGTAGTGTCTCCTTACTCTACCGACGAAAAGTTGACTGATTTTGAAGACATAAGCACTTATTGTAACTTTTACGAATTCGGCACAGGAAAATCTGATCCTGCGAAAAACGCGCACACTTTAGTGACTTCGCCCTGGACGGTAAGCGTAGAAGGGGAATGTGCAAAACCCGGTAAATATAATCTGGAAGATTTGTTAAAGCCTGTTTCTATTGAAGAACGTATTTACCGCTTTCGCTGTGTGGAAGGTTGGTCGATGGTGATTCCGTGGATGGGTTTTCCGCTGGCTGATTTAATCAAGCGCATGCAGCCAACATCCAAAGCCAAATATGTGTACTTTGAAACCCTGCATGATACTAAACAAATGCCAGGGCAAAAGCGTGCCGTGCTAGATTGGCCGTATACTGAAGGCTTACGAATGGATGAGGCGATGAATCCGCTAACTTTAATGGGTACTGGTATCTACGGTAAAGACTTATTGAACCAAAATGGTGCTCCATTACGGTTGGTTGTGCCTTGGAAATATGGTTTTAAGAATATCAAAAGTATCGTTAAGATACGCTTTGCCGAGACACAACCTGTAAACTCATGGCAAAAAGCCAACAAGCATGAGTATGGGTTCTTCTCAAATGTGAACCCTAATGTTTCGCATCCACGTTGGAGTCAGCGCAAAGAACGCCGTATTGGACAGTTCCGAAAAATTAAGACGCAGATGTTTAATGGTTACGAAAAAGAAGTCGCTTCTTTGTATAAAGGTATGGACCTTAAAAAGTTTTTCTAAATTTTTTAGGCTGCAAGATTAAAATTAAAATAATAGAGTAAACGATGAAAATAGCCGAGCCGTATTTCACACGGGTTTTTAAACCACTGCTTTTTGTTTTGTTATTGGTTCCTGCGCTGTATTACGGCTGGGGTTTATGGCAAGACACGCTGGGCGCTAACCCTCTGGAAGCCGTTATACGAGGTTTAGGCGATTGGGCTTTACGAATCCTGCTGATCACCTTACTCATGTCGCCGTTACGTCGATTGATTAACTGGGCGCAAGCACTTCGTTTGCGCAGAATGCTAGGATTGTACGCCTACTTCTATGTCATCCTGCATTTATTGGGCTATTTGTGGTTTGATCAATTCTTCGATTGGGAAGAGATCTGGTTTGATATTCTTGATCGTCCTTTTATAACGATAGGTATGGTGGCGGTTGTTTTGCTCACGCCATTAGCCATCACATCAACAAAAGGTATGATCCGCCGATTAGGTAAAAACTGGAAGCGTTTACATAGCTTGGTTTACCTTATTAGTATTTTAGCGGTAATTCATTTTTGGTGGATGGTTAAACTGGATGTAACAGAACCTGTTATTTATTCCATAATCCTCGCTATATTGCTGTCTGAGCGCTTATATCGAAAGCTTAAAACCTAAAACATGCTGTAAAAGTAGGGGGGGTGTGCTTTAACCATCGGTCAGAATTACCCTAAAAACAATGTCATCTCGTCGTGTGTTAATAGACAAAAATTGCCAGTAATAATATTATTCCTCTCAGTTAGACCAGAGCAAGCAACTAAAATAAAAAAAGCTTGTCACAATAAAAACAATAATAAAATACGGCAAAACTATGAAACCACAAACCCTGATAGGGCTTGCCGCGGTAACCATGATTGGTTTATCTGCGTGTAGCCACAATAAAGCAAAACTTAAAAACACGAGTACGTCGAGCAAGACTTATTACGTCAATGCACAAAAGACAGCAACAGTTAAACGTGTTGTTTATCGACAGCCTGTCAAGCCGCAGCCTAAGGCAGCTCCGCATCGTCAACGCGCAGTTTCCCAACAAGTACGTAAACCGCATCGTCAAGCACCTAGAGTGGCTCAAAAGCACAATCCTGTAAGGGTTGATAATTCAGAGCTTTATGCTATTGGTGATAAAATATTCCAAAATGAAACAGGCGGCAGAATTGATCAGCTAGTACATTGGAATCATCGTGAAAATTTTGCGGCTATGGGTATTGGTCACTTTACATGGTATCCCTCAGGTCGTCGTGCTCGCTTCGGTAACACCTTTCCAGGAATGCTTGATTACCTACAAAAGAATGGCGTTCAATTACCGCACTGGATACAGCGTGCGCGTTTTGAAGGTGCTCCTTGGCGTTCACGTGAAGAATTGATGCGCGCTAAAAACACACCAGAAGTACGCCAGTTTGCTCAACTTCTCTACAATACGCGTAACTTACAGGCAAAATACATTATGGATCGCGCTATGCGAGCCATGCCACGTTTGGTTAAAAAGACACCATCACATTTACGTGGTTTAGTAGCAGGCAACTTAAATGCTGTCGCAAACTCACGTGGTGGTCGTTATGTACTAATCGATTACGTTAACTTCAAAGGCGAAGGCTTAAACCGCAACGGTGGTTACAAAGGTCACAACTGGGGTTTGCTTCAAGTATTAGAAGAAATGCGCCCATCGAATGTCGGTCCACAAGCATTAAATGAATTTGCTAATGCTGCCATGCGTGTACTTGAGCGTCGAGTAAGAAATTCTAAGCCAAGCCGTAACGAAAGAAAGTGGCTACCAGGTTGGAGAAATCGTACAAACACCTATAGAAGACCTATTTAATTATAGGCAGTAAAATTTTCATGAGTGTAGAACGTAAAAAAGGACTGATTAATCAGTCCTTTTTTACGAGTGTTACTTTTAAAGCCTTCTTAGAAGCTTAGTCCGTACGGCTAGTTACTTCCAATAAATGATACCCAAACTGTGTTTTAACAGGGCCTTGAACGGTATTAACATCTGCGCTAAATACAACCTTATCAAACTCAGGAACCATCTGCCCTGGGCCAAAAGAACCTAAATCACCACCTTGAGCTTTAGAAGGGCAGCTTGAATGTTTCGCAGCGATAGCGGTAAAGTCCGCACCCTCTTCTATTTGTTTTTTAAGATCGTTACACAGTTCTTCTGTTTCAACGAGTATGTGACGTGCAGTTGCTGATGCCATTGTGGAGTTCCTGTAAATTATTAATAGATGTGAGTTAGAGATAATAATATCGAATAATTCAAAATCAAGTGCTAGTTTCAAGGGTAGGTTAATGTAATTCGTCGGAAAAACAGATAAAAGATCGTTTTTTAGAAATTCTCACTTTACCTAAGAGGAATGCGGATGTATCCTTGCGCTTCGTTAAAAACGATAGATATTTTTTAACAGAATTAATATGGAGAAGTGGCCGAGTGGCCGAAGGCGCTCCCCTGCTAAGGGAGTACATGGTTTATCCCGTGTCGAGAGTTCGAATCTCTCCTTCTCCGCCATTATTATTGGTGTATTGCTCAATAGGTAGTTCTTGACTTA
>CAYOHT010000060.1:7547-10285 GCA_964403815.1 uncultured Cocleimonas sp. | reverse complement strand
TATCTCCCATAAAAAAATAATGGTCTGGCGGAATAGTTGTCGGCGTATCCATATTAACAAAGCTACCGCACTGCGGGCCTAGTTGCTGTAGAGGCGGATAATTAATTAGGGCGTTATATCTATTACTTCGCTGTACTGTGTGAGATGGCTTTAGGTCACCTAAAGACTCAACCGCATATATCGTATCATCCTGGGCATCATACGTTCTTGTTGGCTCTAAAGAAGCATCTCCAACTTGTGTGTATTTTGCAGCTACACCATTGATAAACAAGTGATTGTCTTTCACTTCAAGGATGTCGCCTGGCACTCCAACCAAACGTTTTATTAAGCGCTTGTCTGCATTCTTAGAGGTAAAGACAATAATTTCACCACGCGATGGTTCTCCCAAGCGCATTAATGAAATACTGCTAAACGGCACTTGTAAATCATAAGCCATTTTATTCTCCCACACCACATCACCTTCAAGAATCGTTGGCTTCATGGAGCCTGTAGGCACAGGATGCCAATCGGCAATTGCGCCTCTAAAGACAAAAAGGAAGATGACAAAAAGGATGAAGCCCTTGTTTTCACGAATGATTTTCATAGTAGTTTTTTTAAGGATTAAATTAAGTTGCCGAACTATAACTGATTATCAAAATACTTTTGTAAAAAAGTATCAAAATCTAAGCCATTTTGAGCCTCTACCTCAGCTTGTTGTTGAAGTGATTGCTGTGAGACTTGTGCTATTTTTTGTTGTGTTGCTGTATCGAGTTCGCGCTGTAAAAAATAATCACGGTGCTCTTCTGATTTGCGCTTGGCAAAGTGGTAGTAGCTACCATCACGATTCATAATATCATCCAGCACCATGGCTGATGGTGTCTTGTCAGGATTTTCTACCAAGTCTTTTTTGCTTTTTATAGCTTTTGCATAACAGGTTTCGCCATGCGCTTTATTTAATAAATCCGCAACGCCAGACATTTCATTGAGCAATTCTGTCGCCCAATCTTTCAAGCTAATATCTTTTCCATTTCTACTGAGCTGCAAGTCAGGTTTACGCCCTTGATGAGCGACAATGCTTTGGTTGGCATCAATTTCTTTCGCTTCTTCTTCTGTTATATCTGGGCTTTCTTGCAACAAGCAGAACATCATAAATATCTCTAAAAAATAAAGCTGCCTGTGTGTCATCCCTGCTGGGCGAAACGCATTGATATCGACTGAACGCAATTCCACATATTGAATGCCGCGTCGTTCTAACGCATCGGTGGGTTTCTCAAAACCTTCTAGTATTTGTTTGGGGCGAACACTACTGTAATACTCGTTTTCAATTTGTAGGATATTAGTATTTAACTGTAAATATTCATCGCCTTCTTTGAGGCCAATGTCTTCGTATTCTTTATAAGGTGTGCTAATTGCACAACGTAGGCTGGCAATGTATGCCTCTAATGAATTGTAATTGGCTTTAATACCTCGATCATCTTCTTTACTATTGGTATAGCCAATATCACCCATGCGAAGCGATGTTCCATAGGGTTCATAATAGGTAAAATCTTTAAAGACTTTCATCGTTTCTGGCTTAGGGACACCTGACAAAAATGATTTACAAATAGCGGGGGAAGTGCCAAACAAATATGGAATCATCCAACCATAGCGTTGGATATTACGTGTCATCGCCATATAGCGTTTATTTATAAAAGCTTGCTGATCGGATGTGCCGCCTTCAATTTCTTGAAAGGCGGGCCAAAATTTAGTAGCAACAGAGTAGTTAAAATGGATGCCTGAGATAACCTGCATCATTTTTCCATAACGCTCTGCAAGCCCTTGACGATAAACTGATTTCATCTTGCCTGCATTACTCGTGCCGTATTGTGCGATGGTGATGTCTTCTTCGCCTCGAATCACACAAGGCATACTGGTTGTCCAGAGCAGTTCATTTTCTAGATGTTTATAAACGAAAGTTTCAACGTCTAACAAGAAATCCAACGATTTAAATGCACGATCACAAGGAGGCGTAATTAACTCTAGCATTGCCTCGGCGTAGTCGGTGGTAATCCACGGGTTTTTTAGCGCAGAACCTAAGGCTTTTGGGTGCGCTGTCTGCGCGATATTACCCTCGGAGTTTACGCGTAAGCTTTCTTTTTCTAGCCCTGTGAGTGATTTTTTTAGAAGCGGTGTAAAACCTTTTTCTTCTATTTTATTCAGGCGTTGATTGAGTGTTTGGTACAAGCTTAATCCCTAGCGATTATCATTTGAATTAATGGTAGCACACCCCCCCACTTTTACATGATGTTTTTAATCATATGTTAATGATGCTGTAAAAGTGGGGGGGTGTGCTTTAACAAGTAATCAACCATGTTTAACCGTTAATTACACCACTGAGTTTCGCATGGCACACCATCATTGTCGCCATCCATCTTCGTATTTGGGCAATTACGCAGATAAAATTTGGCCTCTGCGCATGATGACATTTCTGAACAATGCTCCAAACCTTGACAGCTAAATCTACTTATTATTTTTCTACTTTTCTCTGAGGCGATGGTGATATTACTAACCTTGGATATGTTACTAACAATTGCCTGTTGATCTTGCTTAAAATTACTTTTAAAAACACCAAAGCCAATGATTACCAACATGGCACCTAAAAGCACCTTTAACAATAAACTACTATTGGCTTCTTTATTTTTTGTTCTTAAAGAAGCAGAAGATACACCTTGTATTTGTGCATTTATTGCTCTTTCCTTGCCGTTATTATCAACATCTTT
>CAYOHT010000060.1:0-7447 GCA_964403815.1 uncultured Cocleimonas sp. | reverse complement strand
AACATCTTTAGATTTATCATTTAAACTGATAAAACCGAATCCTTTGTCTTCATTCCAATGCTTTAACTTACCTTCCATATAATTACAGCCCAAAAGCCTGCATCGCAAACAAAAATACTGTCAAAATAATCCACGCAGAAAGATGAAAGAACATAGCGTGCTTATATCTTTTGATTAGGTCATCAGGGTGAATGCTGCTGAGTATAAAAGGTCTTCCGTCATTAGGCTGAGAGACTACATGACTGGCAGGCTGTTGGTAAATTTCTTCTAAGCTATCATCAACAAATCTATCTGCCGCATTTCTCACGCTTGCCATTTCTAGATCATCAATCTTACCGTCATTATTCTTATCAAAATAATCTAGAAACTTAAAACTATTGCGTTTCCATTCGACTATTTTTGAGCTAACTAACGCCTTTCTTTCGTGCTCATTTCGTTGCTTACTCAGCGTTTCAAATTGCCCGATGACATAAACAGTTTCATCAGGATAGACAGCATAAAAAGCATAGGAACCATAATGGTGGCGTGGTGTGATAACTTCGGCATCTCTTGGGTCAATAGTACAAGTACCCTTGCCGTCATCCAGCAAAAATCCTGCTGAACTGGTGTAAAGGTATTTACTGTACCAAACCATCACGGGCAATTCTCTATGCGGGCCTCTAACAACTTCGCCGTCATAAAGGGAGACTTTACCTTTTAACACGGCATAACCTTGTGCGGCAGAATTTAACTGTGTGTGTGGCGTGTCTTCAATTAAACGGATTCGGCTATACAGAACGAAAGCCCACATTAAACTCATTAGCGATAGTACCACCATGTAGGTGGGCTTACTGATGGCTGTAGATTCGTTAAAAAAGAAAATCCCAATAAAGAGTATCAAATAAAATAGCGAACTGATAGAACGTATCAGTAAGCCTTTTGATTGAGTCAGAATGCTAGAGCCTGGCATGAAAAATGAGAATAAATACTGATGAAGTCCAATCGTCCACGCAATAATAACGGCTAAGAAAGCCCCACCTTTAAAGACAGCACCCTCAACAGATATTTGCCCTTTAAACACATGAATAATGAGAATGACGACAGAGTAAAACCACATAAACCAGAGAATGGGTTTTACTACGCCTGAAGGACCTATCGGTGCAGACATGGATATTGGCTCTGAAAATTACGCTTGGTTAAGACTGAAAACTAGCGCCAACATCAACATCTTGAAGTTCTTCAACACGGAACTCTAATAAATCAAATTCTTCAAAGCTAAAAATATTCGCAACGATATTGTCAGGAAATTGCTGGATGCGTGTATTGCTAAGCGCCGCCGTATCATTATAAAACTCACGACGATCAGAGATACTTTCTTCCAATGTAGTAATGCGAGACTGTAAACGCAAAAATGCATCACTGCCTCGAAGCTCAGGGTAATCTTCTGCAACCGCAAATAAACCATTTAAGCTTGCTGTTAAGTTAGTTTCTGCCGCGCCTATTTGTGGAATATCTTTCGCCTTCATCGCAGACTCAACCAAGTTACGCGCTTGGATGACTTTTTCCAGCGTTTCCTGCTCGTATTTCATGTGTTGCTTACAAGTATCAATCAGCTTAGGTAATTCGCTATTACGCTGCTTGAGCAACACATCAATATTGCTCCATGATTTCTTGGTGTTATTTTTAAGTGAAACCAGCTGATTAAAAATCGCGATACCCCAAACCAATGGCGCTACAATAAATCCAAAAAAGACAATAAGTCCGATATTCATGGTATCTCCCGTTTATTTTTATATTGTTTGTTACTTACATGATTATGGCTCTGATTTTACCAGATTCAAGAATGTACCGTTTATTCTCAGATGAGCGGCAATAAAGAATTTCAAATCACACCCCCCCACTTTTACATGATGATCATATAAAAGTGGGGGGGTGTACTTTGAAATATAGTCATTCCCGAATTTTTCTGTAGGGAACCTGCCACTTACAACATGATTCCCGCTAAATCATATAAAAATGACTCGTATGCATAAACAGATCCGCTCAGATTACCTCTAAAATTTGTCAGATCAAGGCGGGAATTTGAGCTTGCAGATGCAAGTGATGGTTTTCCAACGCAGGGCTGGCACGTTGTGTCTATGAAATAAGATTCCCCTTTGCTTCAACCAACCTCTCCATTTCCTTCGGAAATGGCCAAGTACTTTTCAATGCCTAGGGCATTCTAAAAAGCAAAAAAATGCCGCTAGTAAATAGCGGCGAAAATCACATCGAAGGAAGTTTATTATTAGAAGTTAATTTGGTTACTTTTAGCTAATACGTTGTGCCTTAGCTTAAATATTCTTTTTTCTCCATCTCAATCGAAGCTACTTGATATTGACGAATTCCTTTGAAAATTGCCTTGGCTAGTTTCTCTTGGTATTTCGAGGTTTTTAGGCGTTTTTCTTCCATGGCGTTGCTGATAAATGCCGTTTCAACGAGCATTGATGGAATATCGGGCGATTTCAAAACGACAAAGCCAGCACTTTCTACGCGTCGGCGAAGTAGGCGGTTTACACTACCTAGCTCTTTAAGTACGCCATCTGCTAAATTCAAGCTTCTATCAATAGTGTCTGATAGCGACAGCTCTAGTAGCAATGAGGAAACAACTTTATTTTGCTTTCTCAAATGCGCGCCTGCCATTTTCATTTCGTAGGAGTTTTCACTATTGGCCAACCAACGTGCTTGCTCACTAGATGCACCACCTTTTGACAAAATATAAACGGATGATCCTGTGAGTTTACGGCTTGGGTTCGCATCGGCATGTACGGAGATGAAAATATCGGCTTTATTTTTACGTGCTTTTGCAATGCGCTTACGCAACGATATATAGTAGTCGCCGTCTCGAATCAACACGCCTTTCATGCCTGGCTGGCGATCAATATGTTTTTTTAAGCGTTTTGCGATTTGTAATACGACTGTTTTTTCTTTCGTGCCTTTTTTTCCGACAGCGCCAGGGTCATTTCCGCCGTGCCCTGCATCTATCGCGACAATTATTTTCTTACCATTATTACGTGAAACAGGCGTAACGGCTTTTGGATTGCCTACGACTGCTTTGTTAGTGGTTTGTTGACCAAATGGATTAAAGGCAACTTCAAGTAAATAGCCATTTCCAGAAGGTTTTAGTTTGGTAATTGTTTTTGTTTTTCCTGCCATATCCAACACAACACGGAAATCTTTTTTATTGCGTGATGACTGGCGGAGTTTTTTAATTAGAGAGCTTGAATTACGGCTCAGCTTTAATGCTGCTTTGGGTTTGGTATCTAAAAAGTCAATAACGATACGGTCAGGCGAGCTGAGCGTCATTACTTTATGTTTGACTGATTTATCCAACTTGAATACGAGGCGCGGCTGTCCGCCATCACCTTTTTTAAGTGATACCGATTGAATGCTTGCACTGCTACGACCTTTGGCAAACGCTTGTGGAGCGGCGCTTACTGCACCTGCAACACCCATTGCCTTGCCGAGAGTCAGTACGAAGCTTCTGCGCTTTTGACTGATATTTTTCATATTCCCCAATATGTAGAGTTGTAATGCTATTCATTAATAGCATCGTTCTAAAATATGATAATGATTGAAACTGATCGGAAGCCCTTCCGTCCTTTCTTTATTTTTATCAATTTAGACATCTATATTAAGACCCAATCATATTTAATTCAAGTGAATTTTACATTATTTTAATAAGTAACTGTTTTATATAGAAATACTGCCTTTGTTGATTTCGATCAACCTAGACTCGCCTTGGTAACGCAAAGTTATCTCCAAATCAGCCTCTGGCAAATAGCCTTCCGCCCTCTCTGGCCACTCGATTAGACACAAGCAATTGCTATTCCAATAATCGCGCCCACCAATGTATTCCAGCTCTTCTGGATCTGCTAGGCGATATAGATCAAAATGGTAAATAGTCCGCTGTTGTTCTTGTAGCAAAACATCATGTAAAAGTGGGGGGGTGTGCTTTGGTATATTCTTTAATTGATAAGGCTCAACCAATGTATAAGTTGGACTTTTCACAATGCCATTATAGCCCAAATGCCTAAGCAAGCCTCTGACTAATGTTGTTTTTCCTGCGCCCAAATCACCATTGAGTAACACAATTCCGCCTTCTATAAATTGATCAGCAATCTTACCGCCAAGTTCCATCATAGCTTCTGTATCTGGGATATTTATTTTGTTTGTCATTTTAATATATCAAAAGCACACCCCCCTAGTTTTACATGATGTTTCTATTAAGACAAAACATCATGTAAAACTAGGGGGGTGTGGATTACACTTTAACTATAGCGTTTAGCATCCATAACATTCGGCAGTTGGGCTATTTTTTCTAATATAGAAAATAACTGCCCTGTATTTTCGATTTGTATCGCTAAGGTTAGCATTGATATTAGCTCTGTATTGCCGCGCTGAGTGTTGATGCTGAGTACGTTGATTTGCTGCTTAGCAAGCACCGTCGCCACATCACTAATCAAACCTGGCTGATTAAAACCTGTGATTTGTATGTCCACCGTGTAGGCGGTTGTCTCTGTACCCCAGCTTGCTTCTGCTAGTCGTGCTGCCTTTTCTGGGCCTAGATTATTCACATCAATATTAGCGCAATCTCTACGGTGAATGGTAATACCGCGCCCAACCGTTATGTAGCCGATAATATCATCGCCAGGTACGGGCTTACAACAGTTGCCAATTTCTACCAGCAAATTACTCACGCCTTGAATTTGTATTCCACGGTCATCATGCGTTTCTTTAACATTTACTTTGCGGAACTTTACTTCCTCTTTTCTCGGAACATCTAAGGCGTCGGTGAGTTGTACAATACTAATATCACCACGCCCTAGCGCAATTAAGAATTCTTTTTCTGATTGTTGGCGGAAGCGTTCTAGCAAAGGTTTAATGGCGATTTTTTTCAAATTCAAGCGATGCTTTTCTTGCTCGATAATGTCCAAACCATCTTGGTGGTTTTTGCCATGATCCTGTTGCCTAAACCAGTGACGAATTTTACTGCGTGTGCTGGAAGAACCTACATAACCTAAGGCTGGATTCAGCCATTTACGGCGTGGCTGCTCTTCTTTTTTGGTAATAATTTCAACTTGATCACCGTTGCGAAGCTTATGATCTAACGGTGCAATCATGCCGTTTACTTTTGCGCCATTACACCGATGACCAACGCTAGTATGAATCGCGTAGGCAAAATCCAAGGGCGTTGAACCTTTGGATAAGTCTAAAATCTCGCCTTGAGGTGTAATCACAAAAACACGGTCGGGGAATATTTCTGCACGAAAATCTTCCATAAGCTCACCGTCATCGGCATCGCTTTCTAGCAAGCGGCGCAATGATCCCACCACACGCTCCATCGCCGCATCTTGCCCACCGCCTTCTTTGTAGCGCCAATGTGCGGCAACACCCAGCTCGGCAAACACGTTCATATCCTGCGTACGAATTTGGATTTCTACATAACGCCCTTTGGGACCGATAACAACAGTGTGTAACGACTGATAACCATTTGGCTTACGATTAGCAATATAGTCATCCAGCTCTGCTGGTACGTGTTTCCATTGTTCGTGCACCAAGCCTAGAGTCGCATAGCACTCGCGCACATCATGCACAATAATACGCACAGCACGCAAATCGTAAAGCTGATCAACCGATAAATGCTTACGCTGCATTTTTTTCCAAATACTATAAATATGCTTGGGGCGACCAAAAACTTCTGCCTCAATATCCGCATCTATTAAGATTTTTTGCAAATCATTGGTGAAGGTTTCAACATAGGTTTCGCGCTCGATGCGCTTAGAAGTCAGTGATTTAGCTATTTGTTTATAGGTGATGGGCTCTAAATAGTGAAAAGCCAAATCTTCCATTTCCCACTTAATCTGGCTAACACCGAGGCGGTTGGCTAGTGGTGCAAAAATCTCCATGGTTTCTTTGGCGACGGCACGACGCTCATACAAATCGGCATCGCCCAATAAACGCAAATGCTGTAAGCGCCACGCAAGATGAATCAGCACTGCGCGAACATCATCAACCATCGCCAGCAACATGCGCCTTAGTCGTTCGGCTTGTTCAGGCTCGGATGTTTCGTTATCTGCCGGCGCTTTAAAGCTGTGCAACCAGCGCATATTTTTAACCAGCAAGGCGATGGTGTTGGAGAATTTCTCGGCGATGGTTTCTACCGTATAGGTATCGCTAAGGCGCACATCGCTCAGAATTGTGGCAATTAGCGTGACTTGATCAACTTGTATATTACAAAGAATATCCGCCACATCAAGGCTGAGCGGGATATGCGAATCACGGTCAATCGCCGCCACATCCAGCATAAGGTCGATGGCTTGTGTGAGTTGGTCATAATCGTCTTGGTTATCAGTAATCCATAAGCGCTCGATCCACTGATCGCGGCTGCGTTCGCTGGTATCACTGAATTGACTGTGTTGCATGGTTTAATCCCATGAAGAGATGTTATTGCTATGAAAGCACACCCCCCCACTTTTTAGTGAGCTACCGTTTTGCTGTTTAAAACGGATAACTCAATTATTTGACCTGTCGTTAGGTCATACATGATGTTTTAGTTTTTAGTAATTTTGCCCGAGGCATAGTCTATCATAAATGGGCAATTTTGTCTTCCAGCTGGTTTAAATGCTGGATAACTGCTGTCGGTGTTTGCCCGCCTGGCCAAGGTTTCAAGCTTGGGTTAAACCAGATAGCATGAATACCCGCACCGTGTGCGCCTAAAATATCTCGCTTAGGGTCATCACCCACATAAGCCGTTTCATGTTTTTCTGTGTTTGCTAAGCCAAGCGCTTGCTCAAAAATATCAGGGTGAGGCTTAGCCACGCCCGCCGCCTCGGATGATAAAACAAAATCAAATAAATGCCCCACGCCAATATGATGCACATCAGCATTGCCGTTGCTAATTACGCCGAGCGAATAGCGTGAGGATAACTGATCTAATAAATCCAAAGTGCCATCAAAAAAAGTCACATCATTGCGCGCAAGCCAGAAGATTTCAAAGCCATTACCGATAAAGCTCTTGTCTTGTTTGAGGTCATAACCCACTTCATCGGCTAATTGCATCATCCACGCCTTGCGTAAATAGGTTAAATCATGACGATTATCAGGATGTGAGTGCATAAACGCCATACGGTGCGTTATCAAATCCGCTTCGCTATATTTTTGGCTGATCTTTGGGTAGTATGATTCTAACCACTCATAAAAACGATGCTCCGCGCGCTCGATTACAGGATGGCACTCCCACAGCGTGTCGTCTAAATCAAAAGCAATGCATCGTATTGTCATGGACGAATTATATGATATTCAGATTACGATTGTTGCTACTCATTTTCCTTATTTTTTCCTCATTTTCTGTGCAGGCGAAAACCTTGGTTTTGGTGCATGGCTTTACCGCAGATGGCATGAACTGGCGACAAACAGGCTTTAGCCAGCC
>CAYOHT010000059.1:0-10322 GCA_964403815.1 uncultured Cocleimonas sp. | reverse complement strand
GCTACCGCACAACGGATTGCTGCTGGGATTCTTGATACGGCTGATGACATGAATACTCCATGTAAAAGTGGGGGGGTGTGCTTTCTTAAGGAATTCCTGATTAAGTCAATTAGAATTAAGCGCAGAAAAAACAGTCGCAATTTTTCATGAAGAGAGGCGTAATAATCATTCTATTGCGCCGATCTTCGTGGAAAATAGCGGCAGTTTTGGCAAGCTTAAAATAATTGGACTTGATCAGCCTTTCCTTAAATGTATCATTCTATAATTCACTCAAGTAAAATCGCATTTTATCCAACACTCATCACAGCAGTAATATCTATGAAAGTATCTCAATTCCCAATCTCAACCCTACGCGAAACACCTGCCGATGCTGAAATTATCAGCCATCAGCTTATGCTCAAATCAGGCATGATCAGAAGGCTGGCTTCTGGCTTGTACACATGGGCGCCGTTTGGTTTAAAGGTATTGCGCAAGGTTGAAGCAGTGATCCGTGAAGAGATGAATCGTGCAGGCTGTGTTGAACTTTTAATGCCAACTATTCAGCCGAGCGAATTGTGGCAAGAGTCGGGTCGATGGGAAGAGTACGGCCCAGAATTACTACGCATGAAAGACCGCAAAGGAACCGAGTTTTGCTATGGCCCTACGCATGAAGAAATCATCACAGATTATGCGCGTAAAGAATTGAAATCCTACAAAGATTTACCCGTCACTTATTATCAGATTCAAACTAAATTTCGTGATGAAGTACGCCCACGTTTTGGCGTAATGCGCTCGCGTGAATTTATTATGAAAGATGCCTACTCTTTTCATAGCTCGCAAGAATCATTACAACAAACTTATGATGTAATGTTTGAAGCCTATAATCGAATTTACGAGCGCCTAGGTTTAAAATTTCGCCCCGTGTTGGCGGATACTGGCTCAATCGGCGGAAGCGCATCGCATGAGTTTCACGTATTGGCAGATTCTGGCGAAGATGCCATCGCGTTTTCAAACGAAAGTGACTACGCCGCCAATGTCGAATTAGCCGAAGCGGTTATTCCTGCGGGCGAGCGCCCTGCTCCATCACAGGGCATGCAAACCATCGACACGCCAGATCAACATACTATTGATGAGCTGTCTGAATTTTTGAACCTTGATCCTAATCAGTCGATCAAGACATTAATCGTTGAAGGCGAGAAAGATGAAAATGGCGAGGGCTCGGTAGTTGCTATTCTTATGCGCGGCAATGACCAACTCAACGAACTCAAAGCAGAAAAACTGGCAGGTATCGCATCGCCACTGGTTTATGCAACGGATGACGACCTACTGAAATACACCAACGCCAATGCAGGCTCAATTGGTCCGGTCGGTTTAACCATCAAAGTCTACGCAGATCGCGCTACTAAAAACATGGCAGATTTCGTTTGTGGCGCAAACCAAGATGAAAAACACTACACCGGCGTAAACTGGACGCGTGACCTACCCGAGGCAGAATTTGTAGACGTGCGTAACGTCGTCGAAGGCGATCCAAGCCCCGACGGAAAAGGTACATTGAGTATTTTACGTGGCATCGAAGTGGGGCATATCTTCCAACTAGGCACAAAATATTCAGAAGCCATGAATGCCACCGTATTAGGTGAAAACGGCAAACCAGCAATCATGACCATGGGTTGTTACGGCATCGGCGTAACGCGTGTAGTCGCCGCCAGCATTGAGCAAAACCACGATGAAAACGGCATCGTATGGCCAGAAGCACTGGCGCCGTTCCAACTAAGCATCGTACCCATCAACTACCAAAAATCAGACGACGTTCGCGAAGCTGCTGATACACTTTATGACGAGCTAATCGAAGCGGGTTACGATGTATTGCTGGATGACAGAAAAATGCGCGCAGGTGCGATGTTTGCTGATCATGAGTTGCTTGGTATCCCTCATCGTATTGTGATCTCTGACCGTGGTTTAAAAGATAATCAGTTTGAGTTTAAATCACGTACCGATGATGAAGCTACTAATGTTGACAAGGCTTCTGTGATTGAGTTTTTGGCTGGGGAAGTTGGATATAAAACTTAGAATGAGCAGAAAACTCGGAGTTTTCTACCCTCTCTTCACTCTGCACTCCATACCGCCTGCTAGAAAAAGGGGACTTTTAATTTTTGGCAAAAAAAAGCGACTAATAAATTAGTCGCTTTTTAGAATACTACTGAAATAGTTCTTAAGCACGTTTAGATTTCGTTTCAGAATACGGCATATTTTTTGGTTCAGAGTGCTTAATTTTATTTCAAATCGAGGCGCACCCGCACGGAGAATGTGAGCGTACAATAGTACGTGACCATTCGAGTACGGGAGCAACGCGCTCTTAGTAGCTAACGCGGATAAAAGATAAGTGCTCTGCGCTAAAATTTTTATTTTGGGATGCTGCCTTCTACTCCTTCCACATACCAATTCAACTTTGCCAAATCACCATCACCCAATGTCTCGCCTTCCTTAACAACCAACTCACCTTTCTGGTTCTTAATCGGCCCTTGGAATGGATGAAAGCTTCCATCAACAATCGATGCTTTTACCTTGTCTGCCATTTCACGAACATCAGCAGGAACAGCATCGCCATAAGGCGCCATTACAACCATACCTGCCTTTATGCCATCCCATGTATCTGTTGACTTCCAGCTACCGTCGATTACCGCTTTTGTGCGTGCAATGTAGTAATCACTCCAGTTATCGATAATGGATGTTAGCTGTTTTGTGGGTGCGAATGATTTCATATCGGATGCCTGACCAAATGCATATACGCCACGCTTCTCTGCCACTTGTAGCGGTGCTGGCGAGTCTGTGTGTTGCGTGATGATGTCTGCGCCTTGATCGATTAATGCTTTTGCGGCATCCCCTTCTTTTCCTGGATCAAACCATGAGTTTACCCAAACAACTTTTACTTTTACGTCTGGGTTTACTTTACGCGCGGCTATTGTCATTGCATCGATGCCGCGGATAACTTCTGGGATTGGGAATGATCCGATGTAGCCGATGATATTTGATTTTGTCATCTTGCCTGCGATTGTTCCTAATACCGCACGACCTTCATAGAAACGTGCTGAATAGGTACTAACGTTATCGGCGCGTTTGTAGCCTGTTGCATGCTCAAATTTCACATTGGGGAATTTCTTCGCTACTTTTATCGTTGGATTCATGTAACCGAACGATGTTGTAAAAATTACGTCATTACCGTCGTTTGCAAGTTGTGTAATTACACGCTCTGCATCCGCACCTTCTGGTACGCTTTCTACAAAAGTCGTTTTTACACCGAGTGCTTTTTCAAGTGCTTGACGACTTTGGTCGTGCTCGTATGACCAACCGTGATCGCCTACTGGACCAACGTAAACAAAACCAACTTTGAGGTCTGCTGCTGATTTTCCTTTTACGACTTCTTTAACTTTTTCAGTGACCTTCTCTTTTACTGTCTCGGTGACTTTAGTTGCTGTTTCTGTAGCAGCTTCTTTAGCTTTGTCAGCGGCTTTTTCTCCACCGCCACACGCGGTTAATGCTGCTGAGGCTATCAATACAGCAAGAATATTTCTTAATTTCATGGTTTTTCCTATTCCTTGGATTGGGGTTTGTTTTAAATATTGGGGGTAAAACTATATGAAGTGTAGCAAAGTTTTATCACATTTGTTTATCTACTATTTTATCTACTAGGATGAAAAGCTTTGCCTAAACTTGCGGGTGAATTGAGCTTAATTTTTGACTTATCACGCGAGATTATGACCAAAACAACAATGGTCGCCAAATACGGTAGCATCGACATTATTTGTGAAGGAATCCCTATTCCTAACGCTTGGGCGTGTAACTGCAAAATAGTGATACCGCCAAATAAATAAGCCCCAAGCAATACGCGCCCTACTCGCCAACTGGCAAATACAACCAGCGCCAGCGCTATCCAACCGCGCCCTGCCGTCATGCCTTCAACCCATAATGGCGAATAGGCTAATGATAAGTATGCACCGCCAACACCTGCCATCGCGCCACCAAATAGTGTCGCTAAGAAACGAATCTTGATTACAGAATAACCCATAGCGTGCGCTGCATCGTGCGAGTCGCCTACCGCACGCAAGATTAGCCCTGCGCGAGTCTTATTTAAAAACCAACTGACCAGAAGCACCATAAATATTGAGAAATAAACCAAACCGTCTTGATTGAAAAATATGTCACCAATAACAGGAATTGAGGATAGGCCAGGAATCGCAATTTTAGGGATTCCACCATACGCCACACCAATCATGCTTTGACCAATCAATGCGCTGAGACCAATGCCGAAAATAGTCAAAGCCAATCCTGTAGGTACTTGGCTTGCATGAAACTTTAATACCAAGATCGCAAATATAGCGGCAGTTAGCGCGCCAGCAATCATGCTAGCAATAATGGCAATCATCGCGCTGTCGGTATGATGCACGGTGAAGAAACCGATAATAGCGCCCATGATCATCATGCCTTCAATACCTAAATTGAGCACACCTGATTTTTCGGTCACAAGCTCACCTAGCGCTGCAAATAACAGCGGTGTTGCGGCGGTGATAATGGTTAAGATAGCTGCAATTATTATCGGTAACATAGTCGCAATATCCATTATGCTATCGCTCCTTGCTTGCCAAACTGAACACGGTAATGAATCAACACGTCACTTGCGAGCAAGAAAAACAATAATAAGCCTTGGAAAACACCTGTTACTGCAATCGGTAATTTCAAACTAATTTGAGCCGTTTCTCCACCTAGATACGTTAATGCTAATAATAAACCAGCGAACAATACACCCACAGGGTGCAAACGCCCCACGTAGGCAACAATAATGGCGGTGAATCCATAGCCAGGAGAAATCGTTGGCAATAATTGACCAATCGGACCAGACACTTCAATCGCGCCTGCAAGCCCTGCTACACCACCGCTTAATAGTAAGGTTATCCAAATGATTTTAGAATGACTAAAACCTGCATATTCGCCCGCGGCAGGAGCATCACCTGTGACTTTTATTTGATAACCTAACAATGTGCGGGATAGTAATACCCAACCCAAACCCACGGCCATAATGGCTATGATTGCACCGATATGCAGGCGTGTTCCATCATATAAAATAGGCAACAACGCCGAATCACTAAACAATCGTGATTCAGGAAAGTTAAATCCATCAGGGTCTTTCAATGGCCCATGGATTAATAAATTTAACAGAAGGCTGGCAACGTAGCTCAACATCAAGCTGGTTAAGATTTCATTGGCATTAAATTTGGTGCGTAAGAAAGCCACTATTCCCGCCCACAACATACCACCCATAACGCCTGCAATTAAGATTAAAGGAATGATGTAAAAGCCTGTTTTTTCATAGAAAAACAAAGCCGTTGCGCCACCAAATATCCCGCCCAATACCAGTTGACCTTCCGCGCCGATATTCCACACACCCGCACGAAAACCCAAAGATAGAGCCACACCGATCAAAACCAGCGGCGTTGCTTTTACCGCAAGTTCAGTTAAGCCGTAGATGGTTGAAATAGGTTTTATAAAAAAAGCATGTAGCGCTTCGAGTGGCGATACATTCATGATTAAGAATAAAACCACACTTGAAATAAGCGTAAGGAATATGGCTAACAAAGGCGATAAATAGATCATCGCTTTTGAGGGTGTTTGTCTTTTAATTAGCCTAGGCAACATTGACAACATCTAAAATACCTTCATCAAGTGAAACACCCGCCATCAACATGCCTACTTTTTCAACACTCATCTCTGATGTTGAATAAAATTCAGAAAGAACACCGCCACAAATTGCACCGATGCGGTCAGTAATTTCCATTAGTTCATCCAAGTCTTGTGAGATTACCAACACTGCCGCGCCCTTTGCCGCTAACTCTCGAATGGCTTGTCGAATCGTTTGCGCCGCGCCAGCATCAACACCCCATGTCGGTTGTGCGATAACGAGAATATCAGGATTTTGGTTAAGCTCGCGCCCGACAATAAATTTTTGCAAATTCCCGCCTGATAAACTACTTGCAGGAACATCTGAACTAAGTGCTTTAACTCCATAATCTGTAATGATTTTTTCTGCAAACTGTCTTGTTTTAGTGTAATCAATTAAACCATTTTTGAGCAATTTTAAATGTTGGTAAGCGGTTAAAAACGCATTATCTACAAGACTCATCTCAGGCGTTGCGCCGTGCCCGAAGCGCTTTTCAGGCACACTGGCTAAACCAAATTTCACACGGCGATTATTGGGGTTTAGTTTACCAACAGCTTTACCATCCAACTCAATACTACCGGTCGTATCAATAGTGCGTTGCTCGCCATTTAACGCGCGCAACAGCTCATCTTGTCCATTACCTGCAACACCTGCTATACCGACAACTTCGCCACCGCGCACTTGCAGATTTATATTTCGTAATGAAATACCTAGTGGATCATCAGCTGATAAATTCAGATCTTTTACTTCTAAACGAATATCTCCCAACTTGACCGCTTCGGGATGTACTATGTCTTTGTGTTCTTCTCCCATCATCATGGCGGCTAGCGATTGTGTACTTTCATCAGTAACCGATACTGTACCAATTTTTTTACCCAAGCGTAGAATGGTGGCGTTATGGCAAAGCACTTTGATTTCATCAAGTTTATGACTGATATATAAAATCGCCATACCCTCTTCTGATAATTTTTTGAGCGTGACAAATAGCTTTTCAACTTCTTGGGGAGTCAAAACAGACGTCGGCTCATCCATGATCAATAGCTTAGGATCTTGCAATAAACATCTAATAATTTCAATACGTTGGCGCTCTCCCACAGAAAGCGTGTAAACATGACGATGCGGATCAAGCGGTAAGCCGTAACGATTGGAAAGCTCGGTGATTTGATCCGCCAGTGTTGCAAGATCAGAAGAATGATCCATGCCGAGCGAGATATTTTCCACCACGGTTAAAGAATCAAAAAGAGAGAAGTGCTGAAATACCATTGCCACGCCAAGCTCACGCGCAATCGCAGGGGTTTTAATATCGACTAACTCGCCATTAAAATGAATCGTGCCAGCATCCTGCTTTAGGATGCCATAGATCATTTTAACCAGTGTGGACTTGCCCGCGCCATTTTCACCCAGCAGCGCGTGAACCTCGCCTGCTTTAATTTTTAGATCAACATCATCATTGGCTAAAACTCCTGGGAAGGCTTTGCGGATTCCTTTGAGTTCTATTAAATAATTTGATGGTTGAGGCATTTAAGTTCCAGCGAGTTAATATAGTGATTAAAGTAGATAAGTCACTAAATGTCTATGTATATATCAAACCAAAAGCACACCCCCCCACTTTTACATGATGTTTATGATTCATCATGTAAAAGTGGGGGGGTGTGCTTGCCTTCAACAAGCTCAGGATAAATTATAAACTCAGTAGAATTACTCTCACTCTAAAGTATTGTTCTAATTAAGTTTATACTTAATATTTACATGCTTGTATTCACCTTGTGTTCATCCCACATGTTATAAAATACATTTATGAAAAACTATTCTGGTTGGATTGTTGTTCCAATTAGTTTAGAAAAATTATTGTTCAATAAAAAATTATTACTATTAAAAGCAATAACTTAAATAATAAATATAATGAAAAAGATAGAAAATATCAAACATACTCCAAGAGTATTTGGACAATTCCCAGCAAGAACTTTCTTGTTGATGCCTGCTATTTGCCTGTTAAGTATGGTTTTATCTAACTCTACATTCGCTCAAGGCGTAGCTGCTGGAACTGATGTTTCTAACAAAGTTGTTGTCACTTATTCGATTGGCAATACTGTACAAGAACCGATTGAAAGCTCTCCTACAGGTAATTCAGCACCTGGTATTGGTAACGGACAGAGCACTGTATTTAAAGTTGATCGTAAAGTTGATTTATTGGTGACAGGCAGTAGTAACGCTAATGTATCTCCTGGTGATTCACAGGCTGAAGTAACCTTTACCCTCCTCAATGAAGGTAATGACACGCAAGTTTTTAATCTAGCGGCTAACAGCGCATTGAGTACAGATGACTTTGATACGAGCAATTGCATCAGCACTGTAACCTCTGTTTCAGGCACGCCCTTGGCTGGGGTTATCGTACCTACTACAGGCACTATCAAACTTAAAGCTGATCAACAAGCCATGATTAAAGTGAGTTGTGATATTCCACTTAACGCTAGCGGCACAGCAATGCAAGCTGGTGATAATTCATTGCTTTCACTGGTCGCCACCACTCAGAAAAATTCAGACGGTAGTAACACCAGCGAAACTTTAACATCTAATGATGCCAATACTGTGGATACTATTTTTGCGGACAGAAATGGCACAGACGATAACAATAGAGATGCACAACACTCTGCCAGAAGAGAGTACGTGGTATCAACAATTACGACACCACCTACCCTATCTATCGATAAAAGCATTGTCAGTATCGTAGACCCACAAGGCGGTAACACATCGGTAGTAGGCGCTGAGGTTACTTATAAAATACAAATCATCACCGCAGGAACAGGCACAATCAACAATATTGTCATTACAGATCCAACGCCTGCCAATATGCATTACAAGCCAGCCACTATCAAATTAGATAGTGCAAACCAAAGTGATCTAAATGATACGGCGGATAACAGCGACTTTGGAAACACAACTGCCAATACGGCAACTATCAATCTGGGAAACATGACGGCAGGTAGCCAGCATGAAATCCAGCTAACTTATATTATCAATTAAAAAAGGGGACAAATCGTATGTACTACAACAATCATTTCACAATAAGAATTAGCACTATTATAAAGCTACTTTTGGGCGCTATTGCTTCATTAGTGTTTTTAACAACACAAGCTGTAGCCGCGCCACAAGGGCATTTAAAAGTGACTTCAAAAATGCAAAAGATGGAAATCATCAATAAAAGTGGGAAGCAAACGTATCGCTTTGTCCCTGCCGCAAAAGTATTACCAGGAGAGATTATTCAATACAATACTTTCTACGAAAACATCAGCCATAAACCCGCAGGGAATATCAATATCGTAAACGCGATACCTAAGCACACGGTTTATTTACCAAATTCTGCCCAAGGCAAGAATACGCAATCAGTATTCTCTGTTGATGGCGGGAAACACTATGGGAAAGCAGGCACGCTAAAGGTAAGAGGAAGTGATGGCAAGCTTTACCCCGCCAAACCTTCTGATTACACCCATATTCGTTGGCACTACCAAGGAAATCTGGCGCCAAAAGCAAAACAGGCAGTAGCATTTAGAGTTCGCCTGCGTTAATCCATTGATACTAACAATAATAAAAATAAAGTATCAGTTCAAAAAACATAACACACAAACCTTAAAAAGAGAGATATGAAAATGAAAATTAAAATAATGAAGACATTACTCAGCGTAGCAGTTTTAACTGCTATCACAAGCACTGCATCAGCAGCACCTATTGGAACAGCAGCAGGTACAGAAGTTGATAATACAGCCTCAATCACTTATAGCGTTGGCAATACACTACAAACAGCTATCGAAAGTTCAGATACGGGTAACTCAACGCCTGGCGTAGGCAATGGTTCAGCAACAACATTTGTAGTGGATAAGAAGGTTGACCTATTGGTAACAGGTGGAAACACTACAAATGTTGTACCAGGTCAGACAGCTACAGCAAATAACACCGAGCTTAGTTACACATTAAAGAATGAAGGTAACAGTACTGAAAGCTTTACATTAACAGCGACAGACCTTTTGTTAGCACCAGGCACTGATGACTTTAACTCAACAGGCTGTACCGCCACAGCAACAGGACCTTTACCTGCAACTACAGCGCTTACTTTACCAGTATCAATTGCCAGTGGTGATACTGTAGCAGTGAAAGTTGAATGTGATATTCCTGCAAGTAGCGCCATAGTAACAAATGGTGCAAAGTCTCTTGTCGATTTATTAGCAAAAGTTACAGGTGTTACGGCAAGTACTAGTACTGATACTGTTGGTTGTGTAACAGGAACAGTAGCAGGCAACAACTGTACTGTAGATGTTGTTTTTGCTGATGGTACAGGTACAGCTACAGATGTAGGTGGTGACCGTAATGCAATGCACTCTGCAACCAGCACTTACGTTATTAATACGGCTGACCTTACGGTTAAGAAAACACAAGCGGTTTCAGAAATGAAAGTTAATGGTGTTGCAGTAACCGGTAATAAGTACCACATCCCTGGTGCAGAAATTACTTACACAATTACTGTATCAAACGCAGCAGGTGCAGCAACTGCAACAGGCATCGTACTTAAAGATGTTGTTTCTGGTGATTTAGAAAATATCACAGCAACCATCACGGGTGGAACAAGTGGCGTGGT
>CAYOHT010000058.1:0-10548 GCA_964403815.1 uncultured Cocleimonas sp. | reverse complement strand
CGATTGGTTTGGCTGGGCGCTTTGATCATGCTCTACCTTGCTGTTTTTAGTTTTAGATTAGTTTTAGATATAACCCGCATTTATACCATAATTGAACGCAGGTGAAAATCTTTAGCGGAAGAGCGGTGGGTTTTTAAGCAAGCTTGGAAACATCATGTAAAAGTGGGGGGGTGTGCTCGACAAGCTCAATAGAGCTATGCTTAGAATAATATATATTTAAAAGCACACCCCCCTAGTTTTACATGATAGCTCGTTCGTTTTTAGAACGACTGCTAGAATTTACGCAAAGCCACATGATGCTCTAAACGCTATGAAAATTGATATTCAAATTGCCCATCTTTTACAGCAATGTGAATGCCTTGTGGTTGATCACCTTCTACCATTTTCTCTAAGAAGCGTTGCGATATGGTGGGTAACAGCGTGTTACTCAAGATCATATCAACCACGCGCGCACCAC
Source organism: uncultured Cocleimonas sp. (assembly GCA_964403815.1). GTDB lineage: Bacteria > Pseudomonadota > Gammaproteobacteria > Thiotrichales > Thiotrichaceae > Cocleimonas. The sequence goes on along the minus strand of CAYOHT010000058.1, from coordinate 10,091 downwards.
TATCCACATCGTTACAACGGTCTGCGATGACTTGTACGACATCTTCATCCAATGTAAATGGAATCTGGTACTTTTCTTCCACACGCTTTTTGATATGACCCAATTTGAGCATGATGATATATTTTAATAGCTCTGGATCAATTGGGTAATAAGGGATTGTTACTAATCTACCAATCAGTGCTGCTGGGAATACATTGAGCAGGTGCGGCTTCATTTGAACGGCTAAATCATCTGGCGATGGTTGCTCTTCTTTGCCGTTACAAGCGTTTAGAATAACCTCTGTACCTACGTTTGATGTGAGTAAGATAACGGTGTTTCTAAAATCAATGTAGCGCCCTTCTGCATCTTCCATCCAACCTTTATCGAAAACTTGAAAGAATATTTCATGTACGTCTGGATGTGCTTTTTCAATTTCATCCAACAACACTACGCTGTACGGTCTACGGCGCACGGCTTCGGTTAATATTCCGCCTTCGCCATAACCAACGTAACCTGGAGGCGAGCCTTTTAGGGTTGATACCGAATGAGATTCTTGGAATTCACTCATGTTGATGGTGATTAAACTTTCTTCACCTCCATAAAGTGCTTCTGCCAATGCCAATGCCGTTTCTGTTTTACCTACACCTGATGGGCCTGCGAGCATGAATACGCCGATTGGCTTATCTGGACTATCCAGCCCTGCACGCGATGTTTTAATGCGCTTGGCGATCATGTCAAGACCATGTTGCTGACCGAGCACGCGTTGACCGAGTGTTTCGCCTAGTTGCAAAATAGAGGCTATTTCATTTTTAACCATGCGCCCGACAGGAATGCCTGTCCAATCTGCTACGACCGATGCCACGGCTGATTCATTTACGGTTGGCATAACAAGAGGTGTATCGCCTTGCAACTCAATGAGTTCCTCTTGCAGTTTTATAAATTCTGCTTTTAGAGCCTCAACGTCGATTGGTGCTTCGTCTTCTGCTTCTGTTGTGTCATCCGCTGAATCCTCAACACTGTCTTCATCTTTTGTCTCAGCTGCTTTAGGTGGTGTTTCCAGTGAGACTTCCACATCTATTTTGGGCGCATCTTCTGATTCTTTTTCACCATCTTCGCTACTGTCATCATCACTGTTATCAGTGTTTTTATCCGCCGTGTTATCTTCAGTATTTTTATGCAGTTTGGCGCGTATTTCTAGTATTTTTTCTACTAACTCTTTTTCTTGTTGCCAGCGAATATCTAGCTCTGCAAGTATTTTCCCTTCTTCGATGATTGATTCTTTTAACTCTTCTAGGCGATCTTGTGTATCAATGCCTAGTGCATCTTCTTTTATAACTATGCCTTGTTCCATTTCTAGCATTTCAAGACGCTTTTGATGGTATTCGACCGTACCAGGCGTTGCATGTTGACTAATGGCAACACGCGCACAAGCGGTATCTAAAACACTGATTGATTTGTCGGGCAGTTGGCGTGCAGGAATGTAGCGATGCGATAATTTCACGGATGCTTCAAGCGCTTCATCTAGCACCAATACTTTATGGTGATTTTCCATAACGCCACCAAGGCAACGCATCATTTGGATTGCTTTTTCTTCGTCTGGCTCGTCAATTTGAACAACTTGAAAACGACGTGTTAACGCGGGGTCTTTCTCAAAGTATTTTTTGTACTCTGCCCATGTGGTTGCCGCAACAGTTCGTAAAGTACCACGCGCAAGTGCTGGTTTTAATAGGTTTGCAGCATCGCCTGTACCTTGTGCGCCACCCGCGCCTATGAGTGTGTGCGCTTCATCTATAAACATAACGATAGGGATTTCAGAGGCTTGGATTTCATCAATCACTTGCTTTAAGCGCTCTTCAAACTGCCCTTTCATGCTTGCGCCTGCTTGGAGCAAACCCATATCAAGCGTGTATAGCTCTACGTTTTTAAGTGATGGTGGAACGTCACCTTTGATTATACGATTTGCAAAGCCTTCAACCACCGCTGTTTTACCCACACCTGCCTCACCTGTGAGGATGGGATTATTTTGGCGACGACGCATTAATATATCGATAATTTGGCGTATTTCTTCATCACGACCAACGACGGGATCAATCTCACCATTACGCGCTTTCTCTGTAAGATTAGTCGCATAGTTATCTAACGCACGATCACTTTTTGGTGCATCTGAATCTGCATCTGTAGTTGTGCCAGTCGCGGTAGCAACCATTGATGATTCTGGGGAGCTAGAGCATATACTGGAGCAATTGTTGCTCATTTCTTCTGTTTTTATTTTTTTAAATTCTGCAGAAATTCTTATCAAACCATTATGCAGTGATTTGGTTTCTAACATACCTAAAATAAGATAAGCACTTCGCACTTTTGTATCATTGAAAAGCAACGAGCCATAAACCCAAGCGCGCTCGACCGCATCTTCAATATGTGATGATATATTTGGATTTGATGATGCGCCTGAAGGTAATTTATCCAACGCCTCTAAAAGATCTTTACTAAGACGCGTCTCATCAATGCCAAAATATTTAATTAGCCTATGAAGGTCCGAGTCTTGCTGTTGAAATATTTGATGTAACCAATGCACTATTTCAATATGTGAGTTACCGCGCATGGTACAAAATTTAAAAGCACCTTCTATTGATTCGTAACAAAGTTTATTTAGTTTTCCAAATAATGCTTTTCTATCTATGCTTACCATTTTCTTCTCTCTCCTTAAATATACTTTTTATGTAAACTGCTCACTGTTCAGGTGTATATCAGCAACATGACTATTATCTTTTAGTTCTTTATTTTTTAACCAAGTAGTCCATCCTAACTGCCTATAGTTATTTTCTTTTAATATCAGTTCTGGTGCCTCCTTTTGCCTTAATAATAAAACAATATCCCATTGAAACTCTAAGCCCACATAGTTACGGATAGTATCATTAATTTGAGTGGCGAGCTTTTCCCCTGGCAATAACTTTTTAAAGTCATTTATATCCATTGCACCCAAAATAACTCTAAATTTATACTGACATTGCCAGCTATAGCGCCCTTGCGTGGCATTTATCCCTAGTCTCTTTCCATAAGGACCTGATTCAATTTTACATAAGTCATCTTCAGGTATCTTTAACCACTCACCCACAAAGTTTTCCACACGTGTTTGAATGCCAAACATATCCGTAATCATGCACTCAATGCCTTCTTTATAGCGCGTTTTTCCACCAAGGAATCTTGTGTATCTAAATTTCGCATAATCAGACATTTGATCACGATGGTGTTGCTCTGGCTGTGCATAACCTGCCAACGCACCAAGGTATAGCTTAAACTTATTATGTTCAGGAATATCATTTTGTGTGGTGGGTTCTTTATTTGCCCAGCTACGATAAAAGAGAGTAATAAGCCGATGATTAAAAAGATTTAAAAAATCTAAGAATTGTGGTCGTTTCTTGCCCACCATTTCTGAAAGAAATAGCTCTGTAAGATGCTTAGGTAATGGACCACTGGAACCCATTAGACCAAAAAAGTTAACATCTAGCCATGCTTCTGAAGGTTTCTTTTTATTTCTTCTGAGTTCTGCAATAGTAGCAGGGGCGAACGACAAGCTAACTTTTTGCCCAAAAAACACTTGATCATTTTTAGGCGAGCGGTTTTCACCCAAGCGTGATTTATCTTTTCTCTGACTTTCAATTAAACGCAACGCAGCAAAAAAATTGTATACGTATGCGTAATCTTCAAAATCTCCTAGAGTATCGGAGATTTGCCTGTTCTTATCGGCCATTTCATTATCTCTTCGCGTTCTATGGTTTTGATGATGGTTTGTGTAAAGCTATTAATGGAAACATACTTTGCAAAGAACTGCTCCAGCACTGCACCAAACAAAAAGGCACTCCCGCCTTCAAATGCTTCTTCTTCGAGTGTTACCGTAATTTCAAGACCTCGTGCATAAGCTGCCCTACCTTCAATAATAAGCTGCTTAACTATTTGTTTTGTTTCTAGGTTATGGATACCTCTGCTTATTTGATTTTCAATAATGTATTTTGATTTTCCTGAGTCTCCTGGAGCAAATGCAGGAATATGCAAGCGTAGCATTTCTTTTAGCGTGTTTACATTTTCTTTTCCTACGCCTTTATCTGCTAGAGATAAATAATTTAGTGATAGTTGACTAATAAGTCGCCAACTATGTTCTCCGTATGAATGCGCAGGTTGTGGCGACGTAAAGCGGGTTATATTTTTCACTCCATTAACTTTTAAGGGGAGGCTTTGTCCAATAACATTTAGACTTATTCGCTGCGAACCTAAAAATAGTGGTAGCCCACGATTAGTACACATCACTTTTACACTTAGCTCGTTTACATCTCCTGAGTACGGGAGGTCTGTTTTTTCATCGCTTAAAGAAATATAAACATCATGCGCGTTATACTTTTCTTTTGTATGTGCAGACTTGAGTTCTGGCTTTCGTGTTTGAGTATAAAAACGTTGTTTTTTATTATTGATGGTTTCATTGTTTAGGGAATAAAATGGCTGAAAGTCTTGACTGCCTTTTTCAAAGCTTCCAACACCTGATACATGCTTAATGCTATGAACTTCGTAATTTCGTGACTTGGTTTTATCTACAATGACAGGATGCCCTGGCATATAATGAGAAAGTGATTTTTTTTCTGCAGCTTTTTTTCTAACATCTTTAGCAAGGTGTACGCGATCTGCCGTTCGTTCAAACAGGTTTATTGCTGGAGTGCAATGCAGCTTGAAATTACTTTTATCAACTTTATTCGTCAAATTATGGTTGATTTCATCCAACATAAAATAAAGGTCAATTTCATTCGTGTCAAACTGGCTAAAGATATATTTTATATTTGAAAGCTTAATGAACATAAACCGCTCAGAAAAAGAAAAATACTCTTTTAGTATTCTATACCCCTGAAATGAACTGTTTTTTGTTGACAACAAGGCATTCTCATCCTCAAACCCCATAGACTCAATATGTTCATTTTTAAACGAATGAGTGAGTGTTTTGGAAGGATTCTGAGCAATAATACCCAAGCAGTTAGCTAGTAAATTCTCGTATAGATTGCCAGGAATATTCTCACTGCCGTTGATATAAAAAATGATTTCATCCATATCTGTAAACTGAGTGAGCTTTTCAGCAACAGTTGTTTTCAGTTTAAGATGTATGGCTGACTTTGTGTTGGCAGCAATATCACTTTGAGCAACTTTGGTGATAGATTTATCTAAATCTCCTGCTACGATGTAATGAGCTTCTTCAACCTTTATAGGCCAGAGTTTAATATCGTGGGCTGTACGGTACTCACAACTAGTTTTTCTTTCGGGAATTTCAGGCGTGATTATTTTTGATTGTTTTTTTACTGTTGCACCTTCAATAGAAAGAGCACCATCCTCATCGGCATCAAACTCAATAATAGTCATTGAGGGTGTTGGTGATAAATAACCAGGATAAATAATCTCAAGTAAGTGCTGAGTAAAGTTAGGGTACTCTTCTTGGTATTGCAGTTGAACGCGAGCTGTTAAAAAGGCGAAACCTTCCAATAGCCTTTCAACATAAGGGTCAGCGCAAACATCTTTGCCCAAGTCGAGCTGAGAGGCCACCCCTGGGTTGCTCTCTGCAAATAATTTACCCATTTCACGTATGTAAAAGAGTTCGTCATTATAAATTTTGAGTAATCTTGAATCCATTAACTATTTATTTATCCTGCGTGTTGCATAAGCTCAAGTAAGTTGAAAGTCACCATCAGCAACATTTAGTGCTGTTTTAAATTGAAATTCGAGAGGTGTTGGATCAGAACAAATTGCTCCTCTAACAACAAAATCAAACGACCCTTTTTTCATAATATTGCCGAGTTCTTCTTTGGTCAACTGATCCAGACCCTGTGTAGGATCCCCCGAACTTGAAGAAGGTACAACCTGAAGACTTTCGGGGATAATTCTTGGTTCAAAATCTAAAATAGCTTGATATACCATATCAGCAACATCAGCCATGCTTACTTTACCATTAGCCATTCCCGAATAATCTTTTGTACCATAGTTAACCGTTGAAGTAACTACTTCATCGAAGTCTGAAACTTGTTTTTCAAGACTATCAAGCGTGCGTGCATTTAATAAAGACTGCAAGTCTCGGCGCACACTATCTTTGAGTGAGTCAAATGCTAAGCTTTTTATATCTTCTTTTAAAAAGCGATCCAATAATGAAGGTAAAATATTATGCATTCAAAATCCTGTTAATTATGTAGTGCAAAATAACAATAGCTCACTTAATACATCATGAATATATACGATATTTACTGTTTGTTCACGTTTGGTTCATTTTCTTTGTAATACAATTGTTTTTTAATGTTGAATAGTACATTATTACCAACCATATAAAAGAAGTATATATCAATAGCCTGTCGCTATTGGCTGTATCTTTCAGTTGGCGTTACTCAGTTGCATATTATGCAGTATAGGATATACACGTTATAAACCATGGATGACTTAGCACAATTCAAACACTTGCAAGATTTTCTTGCCCCTGTTGCCGATGACGCTCCCTGCGGAAAGGATCTTGATAGCAGTGGCGATGAAGAGTATATGCGCATTGAGCGCGACATTGAACAGACTGAAGATTCACGCGAGTGGAAAAAACTAAAAAAAGACATACTAAAAGCACTTACCACGACCAAAGATTTTCGATTGCTTTCTCGCTTTAGCCGAACATTACTACAAACGGAAGACTCGCCTATAAAGGGCCTTGTTGATGGTTTGTACCTAACGAAAGAGTACATAGACAAATACTGGGACTGCGTATATCCACCCGAAGATAAAGAAGATCCTGACGAAAAGTTTGCAGATAGGGTTAATGCGGTTGCAGAATTTGGAAGTTGGTCTTCAGTAGTTTTACCGCTAAGAAAGAAACGCCCCCTTCTTAGCTTCAATGGTATGGAGCCTTACTTTTTAGAAGATTTAGTTGCTTTCCAAAGTGGGGATGTGGTCGCAGACAAACAGCCACCAAAGGATATATTTGACGCACTCTCTTCCAAAGAAAAAAAGCAAGTTGATATTGCGCTTGAACACTTCATCTTAGCCCAAGACATCGCTAACAGTATTAAAGAATTGCTTTTATCAAAAACCGAAATAGCGTTCATAGACTTTGATACTTATTTGTTACCAAACCTCCAGGAAGGAATCTCTGCCTTGTCAGAGCTTAGCCCTAACGCTGAGAAACCTTCACCTAGTAACGAGAACAATCAAACAACCGATACAAGTACTTCAAATAACACTTCACCATCACTGAAAAGTTCAGGGTCAGTTCAAAGTCGCGAGGATGTTATAAAGCTATTAGATATGATTTGCGGCTATTACGAAACAAATGAGCCGTCTAGCCCTATACCATTGCTCCTGAAGAGAGCTAGGGGTATAGTCCATAAAGATTTTCTTGAAGTCTTGGAAGAACTGGTTCCGGATAGTGTTTCGATGACAGAACCTGTATTTGGTCGAACTGAAAATAATACTGAAGAATATTAAAATACTACTATAATTAATTTTACATACATTTAAAGGAGAAACTTCTTATGGCAAAGGGTGATAACTCAGGGCAAAAGTGGATAGGCAGAAATCGTGCGCCACGTGTACAAATAGAATACGAAACAGAGACAAATGGAGCTGTTCGTAAAGTTGACTTACCATTCGTAATGGGAGTTATGTCTGACCTTTCTGGAAAGTCACGAAAGGAAGCTGGGCCTGTTCGCGACAGAGACTACATGGAAATAGACGTAGATAACTTCGATGACCGTCTAGCGGCTATTGAGCCTCGCGCTGTTTTTCAAGTAGAGAATGTTTTATCTGAAGATGGCGGAAAGATTCCTGTAGACTTAACCTTTAAGTCAATGGAAGATTTTGATCCTGTTGAAGTAGCTAAGAATGTTGACGGCGTGAAAGATTTACTTTCCGCACGAAAGGAACTTAAAAACCTCATGTCATACATGGACGGAAAGTCCAGTGCAGAAGAGTGGCTAAGCGATGTTCTGAAAGATGAAAAACTACTAAAGTCTTTGCTTGAAAGCGCAAAACCATCGGCAGAAGGCTCTGAGTCTTCAACAGAAGAATCTGATAAATAAAATTAAGGAGAATGTACTGTGGCTGAATTAGATAAAGCTGTTGAAGAAGTAGCACAAGCGGAAGAAGGGTTTCTTGATTTTTCTTCTCTACTAGATGAGAAATTTAAACCTACTGAAGAAGCAAAACCTGAAGTTGAAAACGCGATAAAAACATTAGCGGAGCAAGCGCTAGCAAATACCAGCCTGATTTCTGCAGATGCTTTTGAGACCATTGAAAGCATGGTTGCGGCGATTGATAAGAAATTATCCGACCAGTTGAGCTTGATTCTACATAACGAAGAGTTCCAAAAACTAGAAAACTCTTGGCGCGGCCTTCACTACCTAGTGAATAACACTGAAAGTAGCACCCAGATGAAAATCAAGGTGATGAATATATCAAAAACAGAACTCGCTAAAACTTTAAAACGTTTTAAAGGTACAAAGTGGGATCAAAGCCCTATTTTCAAGAAGCTTTATGAGCAAGAGTATGGCACAGCAAATGGCGCGCCTTATGGTTGCTTAATCGGCGATTATTACTTTGATCAATCAGTACCTGATGTTGAAATGCTAACCGAAATGTCGCATGTTGCCGCCGCCGCACACGCCCCATTTATTGGCGCTGCTGCTCCCTCTATTTTAAATATGGATACATGGGAAGAGTTGAGCAACCCAAGAGATATTGGGCAAATATTTGATGCGCCACAATATGCATCGTGGCATTCATTACGTCAATCTGCTGATGCTCAGTACCTGTCATTAGCCATGCCTCGCTTTCTTGGGCGTATGCCTTATGGCGAAAAAACAAACCCTGTTGAAGAGTTTGCTTTTGAAGAAGATGTTGATGGTACTGATCATTCCAAATACAGTTGGGTTAATGCTGCCTATGCAATGGGCGTTAACATCAATCGTTCATTCTCTATGTATGGTTGGTCATCGCAAATTGCTGGCTTAGACTCTGGAGGTGTTGTAGAAGGTCTTCCTGTGCATAGTTTCGAAACCGCCGAAGGTGGTATCGACGCAAAATGTCCAACTGAAATATCTATTACTGATCGTCGTGAGCTAGAATTAAGCAACAATGGTATCACTTCTCTGGTACATTATAAGAATACTGACTATGCTGTTTTCTTTAAAGCAACATCACTAAAAGAACCAGTAAAATATGATGACCCTGATGCGACGAGTAATGCAAAGCTAGCTACTAATCTTTCGTATATTTTTGCAACCAGTCGTTTTGCTCATTACTTAAAACACATTGTGCGAAATAAAATTGGCGCATCAACAACTCGAGGCGCGATGGAGAGGGATCTACAAAAATGGATTAACATCTATGTAGAACCAAACCCTGAAACAGCTTCAGAAGAAGATTTAGCGACACGCCCTTTAAGTGCGGCGCGTGTACAAGTAGAGGATGACGAAGAGAACCCAGGCTTTTATAAAGCTCGTTTTCACCTAAGTCCTCACTATAAATTAGAAGGGATGACTATTTCCCTTTCACTGGTGTCTCGCCTCCCAGGTAAAGAAGGCGGGTAAATTGCGAGTTTTTTTAATTAATTATTAACACAGAAGGAAATAAAAATGGCACATATTTATTGTAAAATCGAAGGCATTAAAGGTGAAAGTAGAGATGATAAACACAAAGATTGGATCGAAATACTAAGTTTTAATCATAGTGTTAATCAGCCTATTTCAGCAGCATCAAGAACAGGTGGGCGTACTGCTGGACGCGCTGAATTTCAAGACTTAGTCATTAAGAAAGTCATTGATAGAGCGACACCTGAGTTATACCTACATTGTTCAAATGGTAAGCACATCGCTAAAGCTGAACTTGAGTTTTGTCTTGAGTCTGGAAAGAAACATACTTTCATGAAGTATGAAATCAAAGATATTATTGTTAGTTCTGTAACACCTACTGGTGATAATACAGGTGATGATGTTCGTCCACATGAGAATGTTGCAATGTCTTATGGTTCTATCAGTTGGGAATACACGCCAATTGATGAGAAAGGTTCACCTGGCGCTGCTCTTAAGCGTGGTTGGGATCTTCGTACAAAC
>CAYOHT010000057.1:0-10548 GCA_964403815.1 uncultured Cocleimonas sp. | reverse complement strand
GAACTTTGAAAAGAAGCCCAGCTTAGCTGGGTCGATTTTTAATGCTCTTGTTAGGCTTTCTTTTGGCGTTTTTGATACTCACGCCTGTACGAAAGATAATTTAATTTGTGAATGCCTTTAAAAATTTCTATAACATCATTTTGAGTTTCATTTAACGACTCAGTTAATGACCAAGAAGCATAATACCTGCCTAAACTAGTAACGTCGTTTGGTTGATGTTCTCCTAATAAAACATAGTTTCGGGCTAATCGGTATACAGATGCTTTTCCTGTATTCTTATCGAAAGTTATTGAGTTAGATAATACAGAATCTTCCTGAAAGCTAAAGCTCTTAATTAAATCAAGTTTTGATAGTACTACCCAGAATTCACTAGTCATTAATTTAATATTTTTAGGTTCTAAAATGTAAGACTCAAAATATAAGTCTCCATCAAAAATACCGAAAGTATATTCATGTTTTTGTTTTTTAGATATTGCGGTAATGGAAGTATCATAATGAGTAGTTTCAAATTTGTACTCCCAATTATCTCTTATTTTAGCTTTTTTTATTAAGTATGAAAAAAGTTCTACTAGGTAGTCTGTAATTTCTTTTGTTTCAATATTAATTAACTCAGGCGATGTATTTTCGGGGAATGGGAATAACGAGTTATATTGAGGAATGTATATATTCCATAGTTTTGTTAATTCTTCAAAGTTCATGAGATTTCTCTTGAAAGCCTAACAGTGTATTAAGTAGGACGCTGTCCCACTTAATATTATTATAAGGAAACCTAGTTAATTTTTAACGAATTTAGATTTTCTCTTTATAAGCTAATGATTTTACCAGAGAATTTTACCTTTTGTCAGTTTTATTAAACCATTAACTGGGTTTACTTCCCATATAATTGTTCGCTTTTTGTATGCTTTTGTGTATATTGATGTTTTGTGTGCGAGCCGTTTGATGTATTCATCACCTTTTTTAAATGATATTTACCAGTTTATGCTGGTACGTCGCTATAGCTTGCGCACGGTTAAAACTTATATTTATTGGATCAGGGCATTTATTCATTTTAATGAAAAGCAGCACCCTGGTGATATGGGTGCGATTGAGGTTGAGCGATTTCTTACTCATTTGGCTATTAATCGTACTGTTTCTGTTAGCACTCAATCTATTGTTTTAAATGCTTTGGTTTTTTTATATGATAAGTTTTTAGAGAAACCATTGGGTGATATGAGTGCATTTAAGCGCGCAAAGGCTCCGCGAAAAATACCTATTGTATTGACTCAAGATGAGGTGAAGAAGCTATTTGAACATATTGAGCCAAAATATAAACTAATGGTAGGAATTCTCTACGGTTCTGGTCTGCGCCGTATGGAGTTATTTCGTTTGCGAGTAAAAGATATAGATACTGATTTAAAACTCGTTAGAATTTGGAATGGTAAAGGCTATAAACACCGCATTACCACTTTGGCGGAGGAGTTAATTCCTGCTATTAGTGTACAGGTTCAGCGTGTCGGTATTTATTTGAATGAAGATTTAAACAACAAAAACTACGCGGGTGTTTGGTTGCCTGACGCATTGGAAAGGAAATACAAAAAAGCAAATAAGTCACTTGGTTGGCAGTATTTATTTCCCTCTCATAAGTTAAGTATTGATCGTACAACAGGCTTATTGCGCCGTCATCATTTGGATGAGTCCATCATTAATAAAGTGCTTAAACGTGCGTGCGAATCTGCGGGTGTTAATAAGCAGGTTAGCTCTCATACGCTTCGGCATTCATTCGCGACACATTTATTACAAAATGGCGTGGATATTAGAACTGTACAATCACAGCTAGGTCATGCTGATGTTAAAACAACTGAGATTTACACACATATTTTAAAACAAGGCGCTGAGGGTGTTAAAAGCCCTTTGAGTTTTTTGATCAGTAAGGAATAAAAATGAATAAAACTAAGTAAAAATATCAAAGAACCCCAAACGGTGCTTGGGGTTAAGTAGGTTACATTTTTTGTAATACAGGTATTACAAACAGCCTTATCCTCGAATAATTGGGTCACCCATTATATTAGGAATGATGGTTTTGTATTTTATTCCGTGTTTTTCGTGGCAAAAAGTCTTTAATGCAAACATCATGTAAAAGTAGGGGGGTGTGCTTCGACTGCTCAGCAAAACTGCTTTTAAATATGTATATTCCCTATTCCAGTCAGTTTCGTTCATCTTAAATTCAAGTTCCTCTGTTATAATCAGGCGCATCGGCTTATGCCGTGGGCACGTACTTTAATAAAACACAGTTAAAATAATAAAGATTATTCTATGTCTTCAGCGATTAAAATTTTCGGGCACGATCCATTGGTATTTGCCATACCTGTTTCTTTGGCTTTTCACGCAGGGCTTTATGCGATGGGCTTTACTATGCCCGATAGACCTTCTACGCCAAAGGCGAAAGTTTTTGATGTGACCATGGTTAATGTTCAAAATGTAGCAGCGCCTAAAAAAGCGGACTTTATTGCTAATAGCAATCAAATTGGCAGTGGTAGTAAAGCAGAAAAAAGTAAAATTACGAGTGCCTTTGCTGCCGATGAAACCAATGATAAAAATGGTGATGATTTCTTCACAAAAGAAAAAAATGTTGTTGAGGTTAAACCCAAGCTAGCACCAAAGGTATTAACCACAAAAGGCAAGACCAAGAAGCGTGTTAATAAAAAACCTGAAGAAAAAAAGAATATAGACCCAGTAACCAATAAAACCAGCAATACCGATCAAACCGATGCTATCGCAAAGTTAATGGCAGAAATGAGCGAACAGGAACAGCGTTATGCAAAACGTCCGCGTATTCGTTTTATTGACTCTTTAAGTGCAAAAGGGACAGTTGAAGCAAAATATATTCATGACTGGTCAAGAAAGCTAGAACGTATTGGTAATATCAATTTTCCTAAAATTGCGATACAACTAAGTTTAAGTGGTACACTTATCCTCAATGCTACGTTAGATCGCATGGGACGCGTGACTGAAATTCAAGTAACGACCTCATCTGGCTCAAGAATATTGGATGAAGCTGCGGTTAAAATTGTTAAACTCGCCGCGCCTTATGAGCCATTACCGCCAAAGATTCGTGCCAAATATGATCGACTCAATATTACGCGTACCATCGTCTTTCATCGAGGCAAAAACAACAAGGTTAAATTTTATTCAAAGTAGTTTTAAGGTCTAAATGAAACACAAAGGGGATTACTTATGGAAAAGCAGAACCCAGATTTAGAACAGCAAAGTAGCTATTTAAAAAATCAGTTGCTTATCGCCATGCCAAACTTAAATGATCCTTACTTTGAGCAGTCTGTCACTCTAATTTGCCAACATAATGAAGATGGATGCTTTGGCTTAACCATTAATCATCCGATGCAAGTTACTATTGCAGAACTATTCGAGCAGCTTGATATTCCTTCCAAAAATACTGCCATAAAAGGTATGACGGCATTGCAGGGCGGACCTGTTCAAGTAGAACAAGGCTTTATCGTTCACGATACCAATAAAAAATGGGAAAATACATTAGAAGTTAGTGAAGGGATTGCAGTCACTGCTTCTAGAGATATTTTATTTGATATTGCCGCAGGTGATGGCCCTGATAATTTCTTATTAGTATTAGGTTGCGCCAGCTGGACTGCTGGGCAAATGGAAGCAGAAATGATGAATAATTCATGGCTAAACTGCCCTATTGATAAAAAAATCATTTTCAATACACCGTACGATAAACGTTGGACGGGCGCGGTTGATACCTTGGGTATTGATGTCAACGCCATCAGCGGTGATGCAGGTCACGCTTAAGCGCTTTATGAGTACAGTAATCGCGTTTGATTTTGGCTTAAAGCGTACTGGTGTTGCCGTTGGCAATACGCTAACAGGTAGTGCCACCCCAGAATGCACACTAATAAGCAAAGATGAGAAGCCCGATTGGGACGGAATCAGCACATTAATTAAAGACTGGAAGCCTTCGCAGATTGTTGTTGGGCTGCCTATTGAACTTGATGGCACTGAAAACCCACTAAAGAAACGAATTGATCGATTTTGTAATCAGCTAAATGGGCGTTATAATCTGCCTGTTGATCAAGAAAACGAACAGTTTACGTCTATTGAAGCGGCAGAGCGATTAAAGCAACTACGCCAAAGTGGGCGAAAGAAAAAAGTTACAAAAGACGAAGTGGATAAAATAGCGGCATCCATTATTTTAGAAGGCTGGATGCTGAATAACGGATATAGATAAACCCCTCCACCTAGAAAGGTGTTGTAAAAGATAAATACGTAGGTTGGCGCTGAGGAACGAAGCCCAACGTGACACTGTTTGTTGGGCTTCGCAAGCTCAGCACCAACCTACAATAGGACTTTTGCGACACCTTCTAGCAGGAAGAGGGGTAATAACGGTTTAGGGCTAAACCAATGAATGCAATTATTGATAAAAATAACGACAACAATACAGAGTATGACGTAGAAGAACTGCTGTCTGATATGACACAGAAACTGCGCGGCATCATCAAAGAAAAGAACCTAGATGACCCCGTCATGGTCGGCATCCACTCGGCAGGCGTATGGATCGCACAACATTTGCACGAATCACTCAATATAAAAGAAGAACTGGGTGAGCTAAACATCAATTTTTATCGCGATGATTTCAGTCGTATCGGTTTGCACCCGCAAATTCAACCTTCAAAACTACCATTTAGTCTGGAAAATAAACATATCATTTTAGTAGATGATGTACTATATACAGGACGGACAATCAGAGCAGCGATGAACGAGCTATTCGACTATGGTCGTCCAGCGAGCATTACCTTGGCAGTATTAATTGATAGAGGCAATCGAGAGTTGCCTGTAGAAGCTCAGGTAGTTGGTTTCAAGCAAGTGATGGAGCCAGATAGTTACTTTAAACTATCAAACGATAACAACAAATTGGATTTAAGTATTATAAATCGTGACCGATAACAGCAATATCACCCCCGGCCCATTACCATCATCAATGCAATTAACTGCAGATGGTAAGCTCAAACATTTCCTTACAGTTGAAGGCTTACCGCCTTTATTATTAGAAGAAATCCTCGATCGCGCACAACAATTCGTATCTCTACCAAACAAAGCACAAGTTCAAGCACCTTTGCTACGCGGCAAAACGGTGATGAATTTATTCTTTGAAAATTCTACCCGCACCCGCACTACTTTTGAGTTAGCCGCAAAGCGACTTTCGGCTGATTTAATCAATCTAGATATACGAAATTCAGCGACTACCAAAGGCGAGAGCTTGCTTGATACCATTCGCAATTTAGAAGCTATGGGTTGTGATATGTTTGTGGTGCGTCACCCCAGTAGTGGCGCGGCGAACTTTATCGCACGTTACTGTGCGCCGCATATCAGTGTGTTAAATGCAGGTGATGGCCGACACGCTCATCCGACACAAGCGATGCTAGATATGCTTACTATTCGCCAGCACAAAGGCGATTTTACACCGCTTAAAATTGCCATTGTGGGTGATATTAAACACTCTCGGGTGGCACGCTCACAAATCCATGCGCTTACAACTTTATGTGCGGGAGAAATTCGTCTAGTTGCACCTAAAACATTAATCCCTGAAGGGATTGAGAACATGGGCGTATCGCTTTACACCGATATGGAAGAAGGCATTAAAGGTGTTGATGTGGTAATTATGCTTCGCTTACAACATGAGCGCATGAAAGCCGCGCTACTACCTTCGGTGCGAGAATATTATGCGCGCTACGGTCTAACCGAAGAGCGTTTAAAGCTTGCCAAGCCTGATGCGATTGTCATGCACCCAGGCCCTGTAAATCGTGGTGTGGAGATAGATTCACACGTTGCTGATGGTCCGCAATCCGTTATTTTACAACAGGTAACTAACGGTATTGCCGTTCGTATGGCAGTGATGTCGATGGTAATGAGTACAAACACCCAAGGTGATGAGTCATGAATACACTTATCACAAACGGCAGAATAATTGACCCTGCAAGTGGTATAGATGAAGTAGCTGATATAGCAATTCAAAGAACTAAGATTGTTGGTGTTGGCGCCGCCAATATACCAAAATCATTTAAAGCAGATGAAACCATTGATGCTTCTGGCTTATGGGTATTGCCCGGCATTATCGATTTAAGCGGTTACTTACGTGAGCCTGGACAAGAGAATAAAACAAGAATCCCTTTTGAAACTTATGCGGCGGTTAGCGCAGGCATTACCCGCATTTGCTGTATGCCAGAAAAACACAGCCCCATCGACAGCGGTGCAACCGTTAAATTGATACGCAGTAAAGCCAAACAAGCTGGCTTTGCCAGAGTTAGCATCATTGGGGCACTTACAGAAAAACTAGCAGGCGAACAACTCAGCCACATGGGTAGCCTAAAATATGTCGATTGTGTCGGTGTAAGCCAAGGCTGGCAGCCAATGAAAGATTTGTCTACTTTAAGAAAAGCAATGGAGTATGCCGCCACACATGAGCTGCCCTTATTTTTACATCCGCTAGAGCACTCGCTGATGGAGGCAGGTGGAATGCACGAGGGTGCATTAGCAACTCGCTTAGGCTTACCCCCTATTCCTGTAGCAGCAGAAACAGCCGCAATGGCGCAAATTTTAACACTGGTTGAACAAACAAAAACTGCTGTCCACTTTTGTCGTTTATCCAGCGCAGATAGCATTACACTCTTAAAACAAGCAAAAGATAATGGCCTGCCCGTCACTGCCGATGTTGCAGCACACCAACTCTTTTTAACGGAAATGGATTTGTGTGATTACAATTCACTGTGTCATGTTATCCCGCCGTTTAGATCAGAGCGTGACCGTGACGCGCTACGCCAAGCAGTCGCTGATGGTACGATTGATGCAATTTGTTCGGACCATCAGCCTCATGAGATTGATGCAAAGCTCACACCGTTTGAAGAATCTAGCCCCGGTATTTCAGGTTTTGAAACATTACTACCCTTGGTTTTACGTTTAGTAGAAGAAGAAGTAATTAATGAAAACCAAGCCATTGCTTATCTCACCCATAAACCTGCAACACTTATCAATAGCAACGCAGGTACTTTACAAGCAGGAAAGAAAGCAGATTTAAGTCTATTTGACCCAAAAGAATTTTGGCAATTAGATGTGGAACAACTTCTCAGCAAAGGGAAAAACACACCTTTTTCAGGTTGGAGTTTTAATGGTAAAACAACCCAAACTTTTGTAAAAGGTAAAACTGTTTACAAGAGCAGTGATTAGTTTATGTCACACTGTAAAAAGCTCATTGGTCTTGCACTGATGATTGCACAGTTTTCAATATTTGGTGCTAACCCATTAAGAAGTGATGAGGATGTTTGGTTCTTTCCTACTTCTGCAAACTACACGAAAGATAACGACTGGAATATCCCAATCCATCATTGGGTACATGAGAAAGAAGAAAAGAGTTTTTCTCGCATCATTGTTCAAAAACTATTATCCGAAGTCATTGAGAGTATTGGGGTAACAGAAGAGGAAGCAGAATCGCCCATATTTCGTAAACGCTTAATGTGGTTTTTGGTTGATAGCCAGCGCAACAAGCAGGTCGAAATCTGCTTTAACAAACCATTTTCACCACAAAAGAAAGCGATTAAGTTAAATCTTACTACTCCAAATGGTCATGCCAAAACTTCTATAAAACTTACAGGCACAGCGAAAGCAGGTGACTGGATAAGCTATAAAGTTATCGACCCTATTAAACGCTCTCAAAAGTTCACAGGTGAAGTTCAGTTAATTCCAGAAGAAGGTTTAACAGTAATCTCTGACGTGGATGACACCATTAAGATCAGCGAAGTATTGGATAAAAAAGTGCTGATTAAAAACACCTTTGTTAAGCCTTATAAAACAACAGAAGGTTTTCCTGAATATTACAAAACACTTGCAAAGCAAGGTGCATATTTTCATTATGTTTCCGCATCACCTTGGCAGCTGCAACCCAGCTTGAAACCATTTATGGATACAAACTATCCAAAAGGGACTATCACTTTGCGTAACTTTCGTTTAAAAGATTCCAGCTTGCTAGATTTCTTAAAGTCATCTGCGGAATATAAAATAGGAAAGATAAGAGGCATTATCGAACGCTACCCAAAGCACCAGTTTATTTTAATTGGCGACAGTGGCGAGCACGACCCTGATGTGTACGCTAAGATTTACCAGCTATACCCTAAAAATATCAAAGCAATTAAAATACGCGCCGTTGCAGGATCTGATGTAACTGACCAGCGTTTTGAAAAAACTTTTAGTGCTACTCCCAAATCTCTTTGGCAAGTCATTAAAAAACATAATTGAATTTAATCAATAAATAAGACCAGAAGCACACCCCCCTAGTTTTACATGATGTAAAACTAGGGGGGTGTGAGTTCAAACCTTCTATTTAATTCATCTCAGGCAAATACTTCACCCAATCAGTATCATTATTTCCAATGGTGAAGAAGTAAGGGTTTAGCAATGAGTCTTTGGTATTGTAGAGTAGCGGCGACATATCTGTCTTAACTAATTTTCCTCCTGCTTCATTCACGATGCAATGTGCAGCGGCCGTATCCCATTCGGAAGTTAGCCATAATCGCGGATATAAATCGGCGGTGCCTTCGGCGACCATGCACATTTTTAAAGAGCTACCCATACTGACTAGCTCATACTCGCCTTTATCATTTTCAAAATTTTCTAAAAATGCAGCTAACTCTTTGCCGGGATGTGAACGACTACCTGCGAATACGGGTTTGGGAGCTAATGCTCTTGCTTGGATTTTATGTTCTGCGGTATCGGTGGTTTCTTTATAGCTACCGTGACCGCTGCAAGCGTAATAACTAACGCCCAGCGCGGGTGCATAAATCACACCCAAGATGGATTTATTTTTGTGGATGAGTGCGATGTTTACCGTGAAACTATCACGTCGGTTAATGAATTCTTTCGTACCATCAAGCGGGTCAACCAGCCAGTAGGTTTCTCTTACCATGCGCTCTTCAAAAGGAATGCTTGCAGACTCTTCCGATAAAATAGGAAACAGTGGTGATAATTTATTAAGCTCGGCTTCAATCAAATCATTTGCTGCTAAATCTGCGGTGGTAACGGGGGAGTTATCTTCTTTGGTTTCAATTTCAAAACCTTCGTCGTAAACTTCCATTATTTTTATCCCCGCTTGTTTAGCAATGCTAAGTATTTCTGGCAAGAGTGTTTTTAATTGTTCTGGATTCATTTTTTAATTTCTCTCGTTCTTAAATTTATTTAAGTGATTCTGTAATAAAAATAAGGCGGCAACACTTCGTCCTTCGCTAAAGTCATCTCGCTCTATTAGTTTATCTACCTCGCTAATCTTCCACGGCACAACCTCAATGTCTTCTGGCTCATCGCCTGGCTCGCGGTGCTCACTTAAATCTTCGGCTAGTATGATATTGGTGATATGCCCCATATAACCCGGCGCAAGGCTAAGACGTTTGAGCAAGGTTAGCTTGGCAGATTCATAGCCCACTTCTTCCATAATCTCTCGGTTTGCCGCATCCATAAAGTCTTCATTCGGTTCAACCTTGCCTTTTGGAAATGCTAATTCATAACGGTCTGTGCCACCTGCGTACTCTCTAATCAATAAAATATCATCGCCCAAAATAGGGATAATCAACACTGCGCCTGGCCCAGAGCTAGCAATACGCTCGTATTGTGTTTTCACGCCATTTGAAAATTCGAGGTCGATGGCTTCCACTGTAAATAAACGGGATTTAGCAACGGTGGTGATTTGGTGTATGGTTGGTTTTTTATTTTTCATGTGGTGAGTTTAACAGGATGAAGGCAATTCTTATAGATTGGCAGAACATTGAAACCATCTTTTTAGATATGGATGGAACCTTGCTCGATTTACATTTTGATAATCACTTTTGGCTGGAGCATATGCCCAAACGCTATGCCGAAAAACATAGCATAAGCGTGGAGCAGGCTAGCAGTACTCTGTCGCAAAAAACAAAGGCGATTGAAGGTTCTCTGGATTGGTATTGCTTGGATTACTGGACAAAGTCTTTAGATATGGACATCGTTGAACTCAAGCATGAAGTTGCTGAACGTATTGCAATCCGTGCCAATGTGATTGAGTTTTTAGATTATTTGCGTGGTATGAATAAGCGCGTGGTATTGCTCACCAACGCGCATCATAAAACCATCGAACTAAAGTTTGGCTACGCTGACATTGAGCATCATTTTGACCGTATTATCACCTCACATGATGTTGGCTTAGCAAAAGAACAGAGCGGTTTTTGGCAAGCCTTAGAAAAAAACGAAGACTTCAGCAAAAACCAAAGTCTGTTTATTGATGATAATTTAGATGTCCTAAACACCGCGAATCAATACGGCATAAAGCACTTATTAGCAATTCATCAACCTGACTCGCAACAACCAACTAAAAATACCCAAGGGTATATTCCCATCGAGTGCTATACGCAGTTAATGAGAACAGATTAACTAGCGGAATCTGTGAGGGCGATGTCCATGTCCTCTATGAGGATGACGTCGATGAGGGCGATAACGATGCGGGTGTCGGTTGTAATAACCATAAGG
>CAYOHT010000056.1:8471-10852 GCA_964403815.1 uncultured Cocleimonas sp. | reverse complement strand
AGGAGTACACCATGTCAAAAGGGCATATGCTACAAGAACCCTTCTTAAACGCTTTACGTAAAGAGCGCATCCCCGTTGCAATTTATCTTGTTAACGGTATCAAGCTACAAGGTCACGTTGAATCATTCGACCAGTTTGTAGTACTACTAGGCAGCACAGTGAGTCAGCTTGTATACAAACACGCTATTTCAACGATTGTTCCTGCTCGTCCTATTAAGATCACAATGGAAGATGACGAGTCATAATATTTTTATGATGGTTCGTTAATTGGAACTATTCGACAAACTCAGTCAGGGTGAAGCCCTGATTGAGCGTGCTATTTTAGTACAGATCGACTTTGGCAGAAGCGCCAATAAATCCCAAGAAATGCAAGATGAGCATGAGTTCAAAGAACTTGTGCGATCTGCGGGCGCGCGCGATTCAACCCTAATCACAGGGTCACGCAAATCACCTGATCCTAAACTCTTTGTCGGTTCTGGCAAAGCAGATGAAATCAAAACAGCCGTCATTCAACACGATGCCGATGTGGTTATTTTTGACCACGCACTTTCGCCTGCGCAAGAGCGAAATATTGAACAATTAATAGAATGCCGCGTGTTAGATCGCACCGCGCTAATCCTCGATATATTCGCTCAGCGCGCAAAATCACACGAAGGTAAACTGCAAGTAGAGTTGGCACAACTCAAACATATGTCGACACGCTTAGTGCGTGGTTGGACTCACTTGGAACGCCAAAAAGGCGGTATCGGAATGCGAGGTCCTGGTGAAACGCAGTTAGAGACAGATCGTCGTTTACTGAATGTCCGTATCAAACAAATCAACAAGCGTTTAGATAAAGTTAGCAAACAACGCGAGCAAGGCAGACAGCTTCGTCAAAAGACAGAAATTCCTACGGTGTCATTAGTGGGTTACACCAACGCAGGAAAATCAACCCTGTTTAACAAAATCACAGGTTCAAAAGTGTATGCGGCAGACCAGCTTTTTGCTACGTTAGACCCAACGCTACGCCGAGTTAATCTACCTGATCAACAAGCCATCATATTGGCTGACACGGTAGGTTTTATTCGTGATTTACCCCATGATTTGGTTGCGGCTTTTAAAGCCACATTGCAAGAAACCATCGAAGCAGATTTGATTTTGCACGTGATCGACAGCAGTGATGAGCAGCGCGATTTTTACCGTGAAGAAGTGAATAAAGTGATTCATTCTTTGGGCGCAGAAGAGGTGCCTCAGCTAGAAGTAATGAACAAAATTGATCTAACCGAGCAATCTGTTCACTATGATGAAGCGCATGAAGGCTTGCCAGCACGCGTTTGGCTTTCTGCTGTTACAGGCGAAGGAATCCCGGAATTATTAGAAAAGTTATCAGATGTTTTTGCCAAGAATGTATTTAAAGGGCATCTAAAACTACATCCTGCATTGGCACGTTTGCGCGCACAGCTTTATGAAGATGAAGCTATTGTTGAAGAAACTATTTCAGAAAAGGGTGAGTACTTGCTGGAAGTTTGTATACAGCAACGCAGGCTTGATTCAATCTTAGCTAAAGAAGAGTTAACCCTAGAGCAACTTCAATAAATTAAAAGTAAACATCATGTAAAAGTAGGGGGGTGTGAAGCACACCCCCCCTACTTTTACATGATGTTTTTGTCTCGTTATAAATCAATATCCACAAGCAAATAAGAGTGATCAGAAATACCGTTTAGGCGTACTTCATGGTTATATTTGGTAGCGGATATTTTCTCATTAAGTATCGAAGAAGCGAGCGCATGATCATAACGAAAACCATTTTTCTGTTTGGTGCTAATCCAAGTGAATTCACGCTTCTTAGGGTTACGAGAACGCCAAGCATCCACCCAGCCATTACGCAATAACTGCTGGAATAAAAAGGTATGTTCAAAGGATTTTGTTTCTGAGTCTTCAAATGGTATGCCCGTGTTTAAATCCCCGATTATCAAACTATTCTCATTTAAAAAATCCTTATCCAAATCAATCAGCGCATGTAAATAGGGCGGTTGTTTTGCCTTTTGTGGTAGGTGCGCCGCTATTAAATTTAACTCAGCAAGGTCAGGGAAGAAGGCTCGGATTGCACGAGCGGGTAGTTCACTATCTCTTGGGAATATTGTTGCTTGAAAGTTGTATTTTGAAGCGATGATAACAGTGTTGTCGCGCGCGCTGCTGGTGTCTGGAACATATTGCTCATCTAAGCCTAGGTCAGCTAAGCCATTCAATAACACTTGCTTGCTACTGCCGTGACGAAACTCTTGCAGAGTGACAATGTCAGGGTCTTCTTTTGCAATGGCTTCAATAATATCGGGCGCGCGTTTGCCACCGCCATGTAGGATATTCCAGCTAAGTATTTTCATGGAATAGTGTGGCGCTTA
>CAYOHT010000056.1:4624-8371 GCA_964403815.1 uncultured Cocleimonas sp. | reverse complement strand
GCAGGGTGATCGCGCGAGGCTTCTTCTTTATTGGTCTTCCATAAAAGCAGTTTACGAACCATAGTCGCTTCTTTGAGTGTTTTGGTGGCGACGATACGTTCTATGATCGTGCTGGTGGGCAAAATCAAATCATCAGCAATACGTTCTAAATCAGGGATTTCAGTTATGTCCGAAAGTTGGGACATTTTCACATCATCGGCATTGGCGGTTTTATCATCGCGTATACGCAAAAATTGGGGTGAAATAATACTGCAAAGTGGCAAACGACGGATGCCTTCCCAAATGTTTTTATCTTCATCCCATTCGATGATCATGCGGTCGATGGTGCTGCCGTGTGAGGTGCGTGAAATAATATCAAGACACGAAATTTCAATCACCAAATCGGGTTTTATCATTTGATACGCGACACGGTCGGAGTTGACCTCGGCATATTCTGACTCGACCACTTGGGGCTGTAATAATTTGAGTATTTCAATACGTTGGTCATCGCTAAAGCCACCGCCAACACGTGAGATAATCTGAAAACTACCATCGCTACGAATCACCGCCAGCAACATACTGTGCAACATGCCTGCACGATCATCTATGCCTTCGGTAAAACCTACTACAGCTAAATCGAGCGTATGGCGTGGTTTTATTTTGAAAACACCCGCGCTGTCGCTTCTTACTATCACACCTTCGGCATCTTCTTCATCCACCCATTTAGAGAATAGTTTGAAAATCTCTTTTTCATCGCCAACGACAGTTTCGACCGAATGCACAAGCCCATCTTTACCAAAAATCTCTTGTACTTTTTGGATGGCATCAGCGTAGTGCATGGAAAAATCTTTGCCATCCAAATCATAGATGTTGAAGATACCAAAACCTAAGCTATCAACTGCCGCCTCATCTTCAGGTTTACGTGCAACACGCACCACATCATGCACCCATGCGCGCTTTCCGTCGGGGCGATTCACGTATAACTCACCACCGATTAGAGCAGATTTAACGCCTGCTTTTTTAAGGTGTTTGGCGGCGCGTTTATGAAATTCTGCGCCCATGCGAACAGTGCCACCTGGGTTTACGGTGAAGGCTTCGCCATTTTTGTAAACCAAGCAAGTAAACTCACCGTCTATTTTTCGGCTGATAAAATAATCGCCAGCGGGGATGCGGTATTTGGCTTTGTCGCGATCCAGTGCCATCATCATGCGTCCAAGCTGGCGGCGGCGCATTCGTACTTGGCGTAGTATGTCAGGGTCTTTTATACTGTCGGCGGCTTTGCCAACATAATAATCGCCGAGTAGTTGGGTGAGCTTTGATGTATCTAGAATTGATTTCATCGTTTTTTATAAAAAACCTCATATTCTTCTGCCGAAGAAATACAGGGTACTTGCTCTTTTAATATGCCGTTTTCAACACTGTATATCCATCCATGAATGGATAAATCACGATTATCCTTCCATGCATTTTTAACGATCGTTGTATTACAAATATTCGTTACTTGCTCTTTAATATTTAATTCACAAAGCCGATCCTGTTGTTGTTTTTTATCTAAGCCCTCAAGGCTTTTCTCATTAAAGCGTATTACGTCTTCGATATGCCGTAACCAATTATCGATCAGCCCATGCTCTTGATCATCAAGTGCTGCTTTAATGCCACCACAACCATAATGACCACAAATAATGATATGTTTTACTTTTAATACATCAACGGCAAATTGAATCACAGAGAGGCAATTTAAATCGGTATGCACAACCACGTTGGCAATATTACGATGCACAAAAACTTCACCCGGTGGCAGGTTTATAATCTCATTTGCAGGTACGCGGCTGTCCGAACAACCAATCCATAAATATTCAGGGTTTTGTTGCTTTGAGAGTGATGCAAAAAATTCAGGGTCTTCTGCTTTGATCGCATTAGCCCACTTTAGGTTGTTATCAAATAAATGCTTAAGTGTTTTCATTGTTTCCCTTTGCTGTTTTTTTGGTCGGTTTTTGTTTTGGGGACTTTAGTTCTGCATTGGAAAGATGTAGCAGTAAAATATAACTATCATCCTTCACGCGCCCTTCTAAAAATCCACGATAGGGCGTACTGCCTCGGCGAAAAACTAACGGTTCTTTGCCAGTTTTTCCACCGCCCAATAGCATTAGGCTGTTTAGCTCAGATAACTCCTTCGCCATGCCGTATAAGAAGTCATAGGTTAAGCCATTGATATGTACAATCTGTAATTTAGATGAAAATACATAGCGCCGAATCGCTTCATCTTTATCAATCTTTTTACCTGTCCAGTTTAATGGGATATCACTATCGACATTGGCTTCTGCACGTTCACGTTGCCGACGTTCTTTGAATTTTCCTTCGGGTGTGTAGATCACTTCGTTTTGTTGAATGCGGTAAGTAACTTCTTCATCTTCGTTGATATACACGCGCGAGACATTGTAAAGAAAGCGTCCGAAGATTTCGGTGTCTACTTCAATATCGCTTTCAATTAATAGCTGGGCAAGTTTTTCAGGATCATCTTTGGCTTGTTCGAGCAGAGTATCGTAATCATGTTCGATGGTAGATTTAAGCACTTTGCGCGTGTAAGACGCGCCACCTTTTGGACCAACATAGCGCACACGGCTACGCGGTGAAATACTCTCGGCTTTAACAACCGCATCGCGCTTGCGTGGGTCGGTTAGGTTTATATTTGCCATTAGATATGCACCTTGAGAAGCATCATGTAAAAGTGGGGGGGTGTGCTTTGCTTTTTAAAGCTCAGCAAGGCGGAGTGGTGGCTGAAGAAGGACATAATGTATTTTAAAGCACACCCCCCCACTTTTACATGGTGTTTATAACATTCCAAAATCAAGGTCATCCCCACTGGTTTCTGCGCCTTCATCTTTTTCTGCGGTGGCTTCAATCACGGCAGCTTGTTCAAGCTTAGAATAAGCAACGCGATTTTCTCCACCAATTAACAACCAGATGGTTTCGTCCTCGCCTTGCATAACAAAAGCAGGGTCAGGGTCTACGCCTCCGCGATAGCTAAACGATGTTTTAAAAATCACCCCATTTTTGACCGCTTTAACAAAGGTCTTATCCATAGCCTCACTTTCTAATGCGTAAGTAAGGCGAATACTGTGATCGAGAAATTCTTCGGCAGTGACTTCTTCATCCAATGGCATTCCTGCTTTAAAACTAGAGGGTACTTTTTCAAGTTTTTTACCATCAAAATCAACGGGAGTAATATCAGCACGACAAACCCATTCACCATTGGGGTTGATGTAGCCCGAGGCTGTTCCGCCATAAGGGACGAGCGTTTTACCATCATCCAGAAGTGTCGCTAGATCGCACTTATTGCCGTCCATATCTAAGGTTTCAATAGAGCGTGAGCCGTAGAGTTTGGTGCGGTCAACTTTGTGGATAGTGCAGTCGAAACTGGATTTTCCCAGCGTGAATGTAAGAGAACGAGCCATTAAATATCCTATGATTGATTTTGTAGTATAGCCTGTTCTTGGTTTATATTAAAAACACCGTTAGAATCTATCCCGAATGTTTACTAGATTAGAGTGTGTTAAATGCCTGACGAAAAAGAAATCAAGTTTTATGATTTAAAAGAGCTAGAAATTGAGCCAGAAGTGATTGCACAGGAGTGGCTAGATGCCTCGGCAAAAACGGCTACGAATAAAGATTTTGAAGCGCATTTTAACCTAATCTCGAAAAAAGTTAGGGTAACAGGCGTGCCAGGTTTTGACGATGGTATTAGCTATGATGATTGGGCAAGGCAAT
>CAYOHT010000056.1:0-4524 GCA_964403815.1 uncultured Cocleimonas sp. | reverse complement strand
AAAAAGTTACCTACGATGGCTTAAAAATGTCAGCTCACAATGACACTCAAATTATGTTTAAAACGATGGAGTCCGTGTTTGCTAATGATGGAACGAAGAGAAGTCACGGGGTTGAAATTTTATTAGAAAAAGAAGAAGGCGATGTGTGGAGTGTAATTCAAGAAAGAGTGATGACGCATGACGAATGTAAACACGTTGGCTTAATCGCATAATCATCCTTGTTGCTAAACTTTTAATAAATACTTAGTTGCTTTAGCCGCTGTTTTAAATGCGCCGATACCTTCCTTGGCAGGGCAGCAATAAACACCATGATCATCAATATACGCTTGGGCGGGTGGCTTGGCTGATTTTGTCCATATTTCATCGTAGCTGAATTTATGTTTATCTAACCATTTGCGTATCGATTTTTCCATTTTATCAATGCCCGCTTGATCTTTAATGCCAGAGAAGCGTGCGGTTAAAATTAATATTTCAGAATATTCTGCAAGCTCATGGGTGAATTCGACAGCACCATCAATCGGGTCGCCAATATCTGTTTTGCTTTTGTTGCATGCAAGTTTTCAAAATGAATAATATTGTAGCAAAAAACGTTAGGATTAACGGCAAAAAAACATTGATAAACCTGCGGCATTGTTTTTAGTCGTAAAAATACGCTGGTTTATACGCCCCGTACTATATCGTAATAATGCCCTCGTGAATGATGACCTTATCAATCATGGAATGATAGGTAAGATATGGAAATCAAAGGTAACTTAGGGCTTGCTCTAATTGTCTGTGCGGGTATTTATTTGCCAGTATTTGCAGAGGGGACGGCGGGAGCAGAAGATGGTTTATGGCAAGATAGTATTGAAAATACTTCTCAAACCTCAGAAGAAACCTATCAACAAGCGTATTTTTTAACACTTAATAATGATCAAATGTTTGATAGGCTAAAGCCTGTAGTGAGTAGTGGAAAAGCTTATAAAAGCGTTAATGAGAGAAATTCTACTCCTCAAATATCTATTGAACTGCCACTCCCTAGTGGTGAATTAATTCGTGTTGACGTGATTGAAGACAGTATCTTGCCCGAAAGTCTAAAAGCTAAATATCCACAAATAATGACATTTAAGGTTCTTCCTGATGATCGTATTGTATCTGGTAGGTTAGACAGTACGCCAAATGGTTTTCATGGCATGTTGCAAACCCGAGAGGGCGAAACCATTTTTATTGATCCAGTTACAACAAAATCAAAAGAATCGGCCAAATCAACGTATGTGAGCTATCGTAAAAGTGCTCAGAAACATGATGCAGATAATGGTAGACCTTTTTCTTGCTCGGTAGCGATAGCGCAAGAGGCTGTAGAGAAAAGCAATCGTTCAATCGCCTCCAAGGGCGTTTCAAGAAGCGCTAAATCACTGTTAAATTATCGTATCGCTATTGCTGCTACAGGCGAATACACAGCCAGGCACGGTGGCACGGTTGCCAGTGCTTTAGCCGCTATTACCACGACATTAAACCGAGTTAATCAAGTTTTTGAACAGGATTTAGGCATCCATTTAAGTTTGGTAGAAAATAATGATTTATTGATTTACACCAATGCCTCATCGGATCCTTACGATGTTGGAAGTGGGAGCGATAGACATGCTTTGCTGGTACAAAACCAAGCTAATATCAATAGCGTAATTGGTGCTGCCAACTACGATGTAGGGCATCTGTTTTCAACTAGCGGCGGTGGTTTAGCTGCTATTGCAAGTGTTTGTAGTGACCACCGAAAAGCGCAGGGCGTGTCAGGAAGTAACTATGTGAATGATAGCTTCGCGCTTGATTTTGTTGCACATGAAATTGGTCATCAGTTTGGAGCAACCCATAGTTTTAATGGCATACAAGGTTTGTGTGCGGGCAATACCCGAACAGCGCGAACGGCATTTGAGCCTGGTAGTGGATCATCCATTATGTCGTATGCAGGCTATTGTGGCGGGGACGATATACAAAGAAACAGCGATGCAATGTTTCATATTGGTAGCATCCAACAAATCCGATCTTATGTGACAACTAATCTTGGTAGTAGTTGTGGTACTCAATCAACAGCAAGCAATTCAGCGCCTAAGGCAAATGCAGGAAAAAACTATATTATTCCTGCACAAACGCCTTTTGAATTAAAAGGTAATGCGACAGATATTGATAATGATCCATTAGTTTATTCATGGGAGCAAGTTGATGCGGGCAGTGCCTCGCCTGCAAATATTGATCGAGGTGATAATGCATTATTTCGCATTCATCTACCCTCAAAGTCTAAGCACCGTAGTTTTCCACCGCTATCAGATATTATATCTCATGCAACAAACCGCGGAGAAACATTACCAAGCCAGAAACGCTTGATGAACTTTAAATTTGTTGTACAAGACAGTCATAACATCACACAAAGCGATAATATGACCGTGCAAGTATGGCGCACAGGCAGTCGTTTTGCACTCAATCTACCTCGCTCACAATACACAGTGGGTGAGACGGTTAAGATAATGTGGAATGTCGCAAATACGCACAAGCCTCCTGTTAATTGTGAAAATGTAGATATTGCATTATCGGTGAACGGTGGGCATCAGTTCAATCATAGTCTTGGGAAAAATATTCCTAATACAGGTGAGGCTTGGATAACGATACCCCCAGGTATTACTGCAACCAATAAAGGGCGGTTTAAATTAAGCTGTAGCGATAATATCTTCTTCGCCCTGTCTTATCGCTCTTTCAAACTTAATCAAAATGATCATAAAAACAGAGTGATTTTGGCAGATGAAGATCAGCCTGAATTAAATTTAGCTGATAAAACGGCTAATGAAAGAGAGGTGACGACAGTAAAAGCAACGGAGGTAGGTGGAGGTATATTTGATTGGGTTTTATTGTATTTAGGCTTGATTGTGTATGTAAGAAGAAAAGCACACCCCCCCACTTTTACATGATAGATGTAGACTACAGTGATTTATTAGCCAGTCTGTTAGTTAATTTATCCTAGACTTTTTTCATAACTTACCAGCTCAACATCTGATTTTAATTTAAGTGCAGATGTAACAGTGATGATTAAAGTCAGTGACACGCAGGGTGTGTTAGTTGTTTAATAGGTGGATATTATCATTGACGGAGAAATCATGGCAGGCTCATTACAAGATCAATTCCTCGCGGCAGGTTTAATCAAAAAGCAGAAAGCGAATAATATAAAAACAGCAAAGAAAAAAGCGGTAAAGCAAAGTCGTGCGAACAAAACAGAGTTGGTTGATGAAGCGGCAGAACTTGCTA
Organism: uncultured Cocleimonas sp.; assembly: GCA_964403815.1. Lineage (GTDB taxonomy): Bacteria > Pseudomonadota > Gammaproteobacteria > Thiotrichales > Thiotrichaceae > Cocleimonas. The sequence goes on along the minus strand of CAYOHT010000056.1, from coordinate 1,254 downwards.
AAAAGGCGCAAGAAGAACAACGCAAAAAAAGTCAGGCGCTTAATAAGGAACAAAAAATAGCGGCAGAACAAAAAGCTGTTCAAGCTCAAATTTGCCAGATTGTTGAGCTGAACAGTATTAAGAAGTCTCCCAAAGAAATGTCGGAAAATGATTTATCTACTTACAATTTCACCAGTGATAAAAAAATCAAAACAATGCTACTTTCGCCACAAAACCATGAGTGGGTGACTAATGGAAGAATAGCGATTGCAAAATTGGGTGCTGGTGATAATGAAGTTTTTCATTTAATCCCAGCAGAAGCCGCCAGCAAAATTAGTGAGCGCGACAGCAGTGTTATCGTATTATTGAATGATACATCTAATGAAAGCAAAGAAAACGATGCAGATGACCCATACGCAGAGTTTGAAGTGCCTGATGATTTAATGTGGTAACAAATCCCCGCTGTTAAGTTACAAAAACATCATGTAAAAGTGGGGGGGTGTGCTTTAATACTCTATTATCAAGTTAATAGCGGTATTTGTATGTCCAGCAGTAATTTTTCATCTCTTAATCTTTCTACCGATCAAATAGCCAACTTAGACTCACTCGGTTACAAAGAAATGACGCCTGTTCAAGCGGCGAGCTTGCCACAAATATTGGAAGGCAAAGATTTAGTCGTTCAAGCAAAAACAGGCAGTGGTAAAACGGCGGCTTTTGGCTTGGGTTTACTTGATCATATCAATCCGAAATATTTTGGCATACAGGCAATGGTGATGTGCCCGACGCGTGAGTTGGCAGACCAAGTTGCCAGCGAGTTACGCAAACTGGCGCGTTGTATTCCCAATATTAAAATTGTGGTTTTGTGTGGTGGCAAACCACTGGGACCGCAGGCAGATTCATTGGCGCATGGAGCGCATATTGTGGTGGGTACGCCTGGGCGTTTGCAAGATCACCTTAGCCGTAAGACTTTGGATGTGGGTAGCATTAAAACACTGGTGCTGGATGAAGCCGATAGAATGCTGGATATGGGGTTTTTAGATGAAATCACCAGCATCATCAAGCACACGCCCAGCAATCGCCAGACTTTGTTGTTCTCGGCGACTTACCCTAACTCGATTAAGAAGATGTGCCGTGCGGTACAGCGTGACCCTATCACGGTAAAAGTGGATGCTGAGCATAATAGTAACGCCATTGAGCAACTTTTTTACAAGACCAATACTTATCAGCGTTTAGATACATTGTTGGGTTTTTTAGAGCATTATCACCCAGAAACTA
>CAYOHT010000055.1:9530-10948 GCA_964403815.1 uncultured Cocleimonas sp. | reverse complement strand
CGCAATGCCCTGCATACTTTTTGGCTCTTGGTGAGCCTTAAAAAGCAACTTTTACATGGCCTTTCACTATGAGCCGTCATGGCGATAGCTGCCCGATTGGCGTCTTTGACTCTGGCATCGGCGGGCTTTCTGTTCTCAAAGAAATCCATAATCTCCTCCCACAAGAAAACCTTATCTACGTCGGAGATTCTGCCCACGCACCCTACGGTGATCGTAGTGCAAAATATGTGCGCGAACGCTCTCAGGCTATTTCAGACTTTTTACTCGACCAAGGCGTAAAAGCCATTGTTGTCGCTTGCAACACCGCAACCGCTGAAGCTGCTACACAACTGCGTGAAACAATGGATGTACCTGTGATTGGGCTAGAACCAGCCATTAAGCCCGCCGCACAGCTCAGTAAAAATGGCATTATTGGCGTGCTAGCCACACAGCGCACCATTAATAGCGAACGTCTTTTAGGGTTAACCGAACGCTACGCCAAGGATAAAAAAGTGCTAGCCCAAGCTTGCCCAGGCTTGGTTGAGCAGGTTGAAGCTTGTGAATTAAATCATCCCGAAACAAAAAAACTACTCAAAAAGTATATCGAGCCATTATTAGAGCAAGGTACTGATGCTTTGATACTCGGTTGCACGCACTACCCTTTTTTACTCCCAGCCATTCGCAAGATCGTCAGCGGCGATATAGAAATATTAGAAACAGGCAAACCTGTTGCCGAACAACTCAAAAGTATCTTGATACGAAATGATTTAGAAATTGGTATAAAAACTAGCAGCGATAAAACTGGCGAAAATAAAAAGTCTACGCTAACCTTCTATAATAGTAGTAACGACAAGCAACATCACAACACAATGAAAAAGCTCTGGCACGAACAAACGATAGATATTTTAAAGCTCCCACAAATTGATTAACTGATTCAAAAATATGACCGATAATTCCTACCAACTCGAAACCATCAACCCGCACACAGGCGAGCCATATAGCGAGCGCCCAAACAAAACACAATTAAAACGTGATATGAAAGTGCTGCATGATCTAGGGCGAGCGCTGGTTGAACTTGCGCCCAGCCGATTTGACGATGTAACCTTATCGGAGCGCATGTACGAAGCCGTATTCATGGCAAAAAAACTAAAGAAAGCAGCACTGCAACGCCAGCTACGTTTTATATCAGGCATAATGGTTGAAGAAGATATCGAAAAAATACAGTTGCAACTAAAACAAATCGCCATGCCCCATGAACAAGAAACCGAAGCCTTTCACGAACTAGAAGAATGGCGCGATAAACTCATCGCAGGTGATAATGATTTAATGAACGAGCTGGTCACAACCCTCAATGCCGACCGCCAACACCTACGCCAATTAGTACGCAACGCATCAAAAGAAGCAGAACAAAACAAACCACCTAAATCATCACGGATATT
>CAYOHT010000055.1:6915-9430 GCA_964403815.1 uncultured Cocleimonas sp. | reverse complement strand
CACTCCTAGGTATTATCAACAATATTTTGTTGTGTTTTTACTACACTTTAATTATCATTTTTTATTTGGAGAAACCAAAATGAAGCAGCAATCACTTAAAGTAGCGATGGGTTTAATCTTCTCTGCAGTAGCAATACCTGCCGCTGCGGAAGTAACGCTATATGACTACACTGAAGCAACTAGCGCCTATGAAGAAGCTTACCTATCAGCAACCGCCGATCTATCTAAAAATCGTGGCGATGCGCAAGCGGCTTACAACTTAGACCTTAACGGTAAATACAATAGAGTCCTTAGCACGCCTAAGCGTGATACAACTATAAAACTTAATGCCGACGCTCAAGTAAATCGTGCACCAACTGCTGGTGCAAAATCAAAAGATACTTACACGGCGGGTGCAAGTACTACCGTTGATAACTACTTTAGAGAAAACAGTAAAGGTGGTTTTTGGTATGGTAAAGCCTCGATAGGTGCAAACAGTGAGTTCGATGACCTAGATACTACGTTAGGTGTAGGACTTGGTTATGGACGTGTTGTAAATGTAACACCTATGGCAAAAGCTATTCGTTTGGTTGATGCACTTAAGAAACGTGGTTCAATTTCAAGAAAACCATCAAAAGCGGTTTACAACCAAATTGCAAACATTGTTGCAAAAGATGCTCAGTACGCAAGCAAGCATGGTAGAAAAGACTACCAAAAGTTCTGGATTGCCGACATAGAGACAGCTCTTCGCAATGCTGGTGTCCTAGCTGGAAATCTTAACGCCGTTGGCGTACTAGAAGCACGACAAGTATTGGTTGATGAGCGTATCTCAACACGCAAACATGGCTGGAAAGTACGTGCTGGTCTTAACTACGTTGGATCAAACTTCAGTGGTATTAAAGACAAGCCTGGTCTAGAACTTGGTGCAGAATATCACCGTCCAATCAGTAATCGTACGCAGTTCTCGAACGAAGCGGTATTAACTACTGTTTTTGATAGCAATGCATCAGATGCATACAAGCTTAAGAACAACATGACATTAACACACGAAATTGATGACCGTGTTGACTGGGAAAATGCATGGACGCTTGAGTATGATAAAGTTTCTGGAGGTCAGGATATTACAACTAATTCATTGAGTTCTACATTCCTCTATGAGTTAACTAACTCTCTTGATTACACTGTATCTGCAAAGCTTACCAATGTAGATGGCACCACAAATGATGGGACGGATAAAAGCGTGAACATGGGTATTCGTTACCGTTTGAAGTAAGCAAAGAATCTCAACAATGGGTGGTAATAGTTTTTGCGAGATTATTATCACCGTTGGGTAGACAGACTCCTGGTTTTGTCACTAGAGCGGTAAGGGAAACCTTATCGCTCTTTTTGTATGTATAATATCTATACAAATACCCGAACTTTTTAATTAAAAATAAGCACTATGAACAGCATTCCCTTCCAAAATATAGACTGGTCAAGCACCCCCAAAACCAAACACCAAGGCGAAACAGGAACAGCCACATGGCAAACCCTACAATTTGAAGGCTTGCGTGTACGCATCGTTGAATATTCCAAAGGTTATGCAGCTGATCACTGGTGTCAAAAAGAACATATCGTTCACTGCCTTGAAGGTGAAGTCACCAACGAGCTGGAAGGAAAAGAATCCTCCATCTTGAAAGCAGGCATGAGCTATATCGTTTCAGATGATTTAAGCTCGCATCGTTCTGTAACCAAAGATAGCGTGAAGCTTTTGATTATTGATGGTGATTTTTTACCTAGTTAATAGAAAGCACACCCCCCTAGTTTTACATGGTTGTTTATGAAAAATGAAATACTAATCCTTCTAGGTTATGGGAACTCTGACACTAAGCATTGGCAAAGCCTGTGGGAAGCAAGCAATCCAAACTTCAAGCGTGTAAACCAAACTAACTGGGAACAACCTGTTTGCGACGATTGGGTTGCCACTCTAGAAGAACACGTTAAACAATCAGGATCTGAAGTCAAAATAGTGGCGCACAGCCTTGGCTGTCTTTTATTAGCACAATGGGCAGTTCAGACAAACTTGGAAATTGCAGGCGCATTGCTAGTTGCTGTACCAAACCCTGATGGAAAGAACTTTCCATCGCAAGCTTCAGGTTTCTCACCTGCTGCTGATACAAAGTTTGATTTCCCTAGCATTCTCGTTGCCAGTAGTAACGATCCGTACAGTGAGATGGAATTTTCTAAAAGCTGTGCAGAAAGTTGGGGCTCTACACTCTTAGAACTAGGTGAGTTTGGGCATATCAACTCAAACAGTGGATTGGGTGACTGGCAAGCAGGACTACACCTCATTTCACGTTTATAAAAACCTTCTAAAACTTAAGTCACCGTATAAAAGGTTTAAAATAGTCAATAACTGGCTAAAACTCCTCTCCCCCCTGATAAGTGGCGATGCTTTAATCTGCCCGTATTGCTATTATTTGCATACAAAGTAACCATATTAAAAACTAATTAATAACAACTCTATTTAATACAACTATGCAAACAACTGACTCTA
>CAYOHT010000055.1:0-6815 GCA_964403815.1 uncultured Cocleimonas sp. | reverse complement strand
CAAGATAAAGATGAAGACCTTCCGTATAAGAAAGAATTTGATGAGTCAGCAGATTGTTTCGTACTAAAGGCAGGGGATGTAATATCGTGGCCTATTCATAGTCCGCACCGTGTAGAAAATACTACGCTGAATATATCTCTCTCCACCAGCTATTCTTCAAGTGAGAACCATCGTTTGAATGCTGTTCACTGTGCAAATTATTTTATTCTAAAAAAACTAGGGCTGAAAAATCGCTCTACACGCAGCAATGGAATTACATCGCTGACTAAGGCCTATACTTATCGAATATTAAACAAGTTAAAGCCTTTCAAACGAAAAGATCGAACCTCTCACTATAAAACAGACCTAGAACTTGATCCCACCAGTGATACTGGCATGACTGCTTTATCAGCAGCTAGTTACCCTATATTTTCATATAAAGGTTAACTAGCATGGCGAGCGCATATCACAGGGACGTATTACAACCCTCTTCCCCCAAGACTAAGAAAGCAGTAACTACTAAAGAAGGCTCTTCGCCTGTTAACAGTTTTTATCAAATTAATATTATCCACAATGATGAGGCATTTACTCAGTTAAAACAATCGTGGAATACTCTAGTATCATCATCTAAAGACCCTAACCCCTTTGTATTATGGGAGTGGATGTTTACTTGGTGGGAAACCTACAGCGAACTAAAAGATAAACTTTATATCATCGCAGTATATGATGGTAGTACGCTTATTTCAGTCGCGCCTTTTTATATAAAAAAGCAATTAGGGTTCATTTCACGACTGAGCTTTCTCGGTGAAGGTGAAAAACATGTCGATGAAGCGGTGACACATTATCCAGATATTATTGTTAGCAAAGATTTAAACAAAACACAACAAAATGAAGCTATTCGTTGTATTACAGAATTTTTAAGAAGAGATATGGAGTCAAAGAAAAACAGCTTTGATTACGCCTCTTTTGACTTGCTCAAAGAAAACAATACCCTCCACCAAGTAGCTAAAGCACTAGCACCCAACCTTAGCGTTCAATATAAAACCGATGCTAAGCAGTTTTTGCTGTCTCTGCCTGACAATGAGGACGATTATATTGCAGGACTGAGTAAATCATCAAGAAAGCAGTTTCGCTTAAAACATAATCGAATGCTAAAACTCGGCGAAATAGAAATCAGTACTGAAGAAAATCTGAAAGAGGGTTTAGCGATTGCTGAAAAGTTACATCGAGCCCGCTGGAGTCATCAGCCTGACACTGTTTTTGATTCGATAAAATTTAGCCTCTTTCACCAAAAACTATGCGAGCAGTTTGAGGGGCAAGATATTATGACTTTCCGAACTCTGAGAATCGATAATACACCCATTGTTTCAGCCTATAATTTTAACTATAAAAACACTTGCTTCAGCTACCTCAGTGGATTTGAAAGCCCTGATGATAATCGACTTTCACCCATGTTTATTTTTGATATTCTAGAAATGAAAAACTTCATGCAACAAAAGATTAGTCACGTTGATTTTCTAGTCTCTGAAGATGCAAATAGCTATAAAGCAAAGTTCGGTTGCGATGTTGTTCCTGTTTATAAATCTATTTGGTTTAAGCGAAGTTTTACATCACGCGTATTAGAGAGCTTTTTTTCTCTAAAAAACTATCTTTCAAGACTCAAACAGAAATTAATTAGATAGCTTTATGACCTCACTCGCCTGTTCATCTGCAAAGTAAGATGAGCGTACCATCGGCCCACTCGCCACATGCGAAAAGCCCATTTCATAACCTTTCACTTCTAACTCTTTAAACTCATCAGGCGTGACAAAACGCTCGACTGCAAGATGATCTAAGCTGGGCTGTAAATATTGCCCTAGTGTTAACATCTCACAATTATGATCACGCAAATCTTGCATCACCGCTAACACCTCATCTATCTCCTCACCTAAACCCAGCATTAAACCAGACTTAGTTGGCACATCAGGGTGCAACTCTTTGAATCGTTTTAATAAATCGAGCGACCATTGATAATCAGACCCAGGGCGAGCCTGTTTATACAAACGTGGTACAGTTTCAAGGTTATGATTGAAAACATTGGGCGGTGCTTGCTCCATCAATTTGAGTGCAATATCCATACGACCACGAAAATCTGGCGTGAGTATTTCAATACGAATATCAGGATTAGAGGCGCGAACCGCTTGGATACAATCCACAAAATGTTGCGCGCCACCGTCACGTAAATCATCACGGTCAACCGAGGTTATCACCACATATTTAAGCGCCATCGCTTGAATGGTTTCCGCGAGGCTCGCTGGTTCATTCTCATCTAAAGGGTTTGGTCGTCCATGCCCCACATCGCAAAACGGACAACGGCGCGTACAAATATCGCCCATAATCATAAACGTGGCAGTGCCTTTAGTGAAACATTCACCCAAATTAGGGCAAGCCGCTTCTTCACAAACCGTTACCAATTTTTGATTACGCAATACTTCTTTTAAGCGTTTCACCTCTGGAGTAGTGGGTGCTTTGGCGCGAATCCATGAAGGCTTGCGTTTAACTTTGGTGCTAGGCACAACTTTAATTGGGATGCGCGCGACCTTCTCTGCGCCACGTAACTTCACCCCTTGTATTTTTTTCGCGTGTCCTGCATTTCTCACACTCATCACCACTTACCTACTACAATCCTAATCACTATTTAACGGAGTATACCCATCATGCAAAGCCATTACCAAATCAGTTTTTATATACCCGAAGAACAATGCGAACAAGTCAAAAAAGCTATGTTTGATGCAGGTGCAGGAATCCTTGGGAATTATCAAGAATGCTCATGGCAAACAAAGGGGCAAGGACAGTTTAAACCCTTAGAAGGCAGTCAGCCTTTTTTGGGAAAACAAGGTGAACTTGAAACAGTAGCTGAGTACAAAGTCGAAATACTCTGCACAGAAGAAAACATAAAGCCTGTGATTCAGGCATTAAAAAGCAGCCACCCCTACGAGGTGCCTGCTTATTTTGTAACAAAACTATTAACTTAAATAGCTTTTAGCAACTTTTAGCGCTTTTTGAAGTAGTTGTATCTTCTAGCAGGTCGTTTTGCACGGTATGCTATTTTCACGGCAGGACTGTAAACTACTGCTTTATAAGTTGGGGTGTAAGCTCTTCCTTTCACTCGCACTGCTGGTCCAGAACCATTCATTTTATCAACACGTACACAATCAGCATGTTCATCATATTTAACCTTGCGCTTAAAGCTTTTTGCTTTTGATGACTTAGCGATACGCTTACTTGCAACTTTTTTGTAAGATTTTTTTGCAACCGCCTTCTTAGCTGATTTTTTAGGTGCTTTAGATTGAACCGTCGTAGGGCAGTTAGTGCGATAATAATAAGCCATACCGCGCTGTTCTATATAGCGATCATGTTGTGCCCAACCTTGCCATCCTGCACGCACTGGCTTTGCAGCTGCACCACACATATTCATATGGTCAACATCTGACCACGCGTATGCTGGCAGCGTTAAAATACTACTGACTGTAAATGCTAATCCTAATAACCATCTTTTGATATTCATTGGGTAAATCTCCATTTCTATAAAATAATCATCCATAAATCATACATGCTGTAATCTGTTGCGATATACTTATTAACAGTTTGCAATGTACGATGCGATGTTAGAATAATAGCTCAGTATTTATATAAACATCTCACTAATACACTGTTTTGCTTAATATTTAACCGTTTAGCAACCGACAAAAGGCATACCTAACGTTGCTTAAACTGCTCAAATAATAGGAATTACCATGTCTCAATCTACCACTCACAATACAAACGATACTGATACAACACACTTTGGGTACGAACAAGTTGCCACCGAAGAAAAGCAAGGCAAGGTAGCTGAGGTTTTCCATTCCGTTGCAGACAAGTACGATGTGATGAATGATTTAATGTCGGCAGGTGTTCATCGTTTATGGAAGCGTTACACGATAGAAACATCAGGCGCAAAAAAAGGCGATACCATTTTAGATTTGGCAGGTGGAACAGGCGATTTAGCCATCAAATTCACCCGCATTGTTGGGCCGACAGGTAAAGTTACCCTCTCGGACATCAATCCATCCATGTTAGAAAATGGACGGAAACGCCTCACAGATATGGGTATCGCAGGCAATATCGAATACGTTGAAGCCAATGCCGAAGATTTACCCTTTGAAGACAACACCTACAATATCACCACAATGGCATTTGGCTTGCGTAACGTAACCGATAAAGCCGCCGCTCTGCGCTCGATTTACCGCTGTTTAAAACCAGGTGGAAAGTTGATGGTTTTAGAATTCTCCAAGCCAGTCGTGCCAGGGTTAAATACCATTTACGATGCTTATTCGTTTAAACTTTTACCTCTTATTGGCAAAGTTGTGGCAAACGATGAAGAAAGCTACCGCTACTTGGCAGAATCAATCCGCATGCATCCTGATCAAGAAACCTTAAAAGGTATGTTTGAAGAGGCAGGTTTTGAGAATTGTAGTTATCATAATATGACGGGTGGTATTGTTGCACTACATGTTGGTTACAAATTCTAGTCCACTGTTATGTCTTCCATGAAACTTCCCGCACCATTTCTCTCTGCTGTAGAAACCGCTATCAACGCATGGCTAAAACTTGATGATGAAGCTCTGCCCCGCTTTGCCGAATTAGATGGGAAAATCATTCGCTTACACATCACAGGGTTTGATTTAAACTTGTACTTTTTCCCCAGCGCTTCGGGCATCCAAGTATTAGGCAACTACCCCAGTGAAGAAAACGGCGGGATAGTTGATTCAACCATTCATGGCTCTCCGATGGCACTGATTCGCCTTGGCACATCCAGCAACGCGGGCGAAACCATGCTCAAAAGCGACGTTGAAATTGATGGTGATATGCGTGTCGCAGAAAAATTTAGCGCCATTTTGAAAGAAGTGGATATAGACTGGGAAGAACTATTATCAAAGCTGGTCGGCGACATAATCGCGCACCAAGCAGGGCAAGTCGCCCGTGGCGCAACCAGTTGGTTTAAAGAAACCGCAGAAGCCATGAAACTCAATACCGCCGAATACATCAGCGAAGAATCAAAACTCAGCCCTACCGATGCCGAGGTGCGTGACCACATTGACCAAGTCGATGATGTACACATGGGCGTTGATCGTTTAGCAGCTCGCATTAACTTATTATTAAAAGATAAAGATCAGGGAAAATAAAAAACAATAATGAATATTTTTTCCCAAGCCTACCGACTTTTTGAGATCAACCGTGTACTGGTTCGCCATAATTTAGACGAGTTAATCTTTGCAATTCCTGCGTTTCGCCCACTGCGTTTTATGTATCATCTATCGCCTTGGAACTGGGGCAAGAAAAAAGAAAACCGAGCGCCCCGCCCTGTGCGAATACGCCGAGCGCTCGAAGACCTTGGCCCAGTATTTGTAAAATTCGGTCAAGTCTTATCGACACGCCGCGACATGTTACCCGATGATCTAGCCAACGAACTGGCACAACTACAAGATAATGTACCCCCTTTCTCTGGCAAAGAAGCGCGTGCGATTATCGAAAAATCACTGAATAAATCAACCGATGATCTTTTCAAAAGCTTTGATGAAAAACCACTAGCATCCGCTTCCATCGCACAAGTTCATACCGCCGTGTTGCATGATGGCAAAGAGGCCATCGTCAAAGTCGTGCGCCCTGAGATTGAACGTACCATTCGCCACGATATTGACTTGATGTTACTCATCGCACGTATGGTAGAACGCTTTAGTCGTATCGGAAAGCGCCTACGCCCCATCGAAGTGGTTGAAGACTACGAAAAAGTCATTTTTGATGAGCTTGATCTAGGGCGCGAAGCTGCCAACGCCAGCCAGCTACGTCGTAACCACGAAGGCTCGCCTGATTTGTATGTGCCAGAAGTGTATTGGGATTATTGCACCCCCGAAATACTGGTTATGGAACGCATCTACGGCATTCCTGTTGGTAAAACACAAACGCTACGCGACCATAATATTAATATGAAAGTCTTGGGCGAACGTGGTGTAGAGATATTCTTTACCCAAGTATTCACGCATAACTTCTTTCATGCCGACATGCACCCTGGCAATATTTTTATTGATGAAAGCAACCCTGACAACCCAAAATACATCGCCGTAGATTTTGGTATTATGGGAATGCTAGAAGCGCAAGATCAACGCTATCTAGCTGAAAACCTACACGCCTTTTTTAACCGTGATTATAAACGCGTCGCCGAAGCGCATATCGAATCTGGTTGGGTGCCTGCTGAAACCAAAGCCAACGAGTTTGAAGCCGCCATTCGTACTGTTTGCGAGCCAATCTTTCAATTACCCATAAAAGAAATATCCTACGGAAAGCTCTTATTACGCCTATTTCAAACCGCACAACGCTTTAATATGGAAGTACAACCACAGTTGGTTTTATTGCAAAAAACCTTGCTGAATATCGAAGGCATGGGACGTGAGCTTTACCCTGATTTGGATTTATGGGTAACGGCAAAACCCTTCCTACAACGCTGGATGGATGAACAAGCAGGCATACGATATTTACTAAAAGGCGCAAAAGAAAACCTACCAAAATTTATCGAACAAATGCCACACATGCCAGTGATGATCAACGATGTGATTAAACAAATGCACGACAATCAACTCAATATGCAAATGGAATCAAAACAGCTAGAACAGATTCGCCAAGAGATTAAAACAGCCAATCAACGCACCGTTTTAACTTTAAGTGGTAGCGCTTTATTGGTAACTGCCACGCTTTCCAATGCCATCGCCAGCCAATCAACCATAACGTGGGGCGTTGGCGCTATTGGGGTTTTATTGTTG
>CAYOHT010000054.1:0-11044 GCA_964403815.1 uncultured Cocleimonas sp. | reverse complement strand
AGCGACAGTTTTTTCTGCGCTTAATTCTAATCGACTTAATCAGTCTTTCCTTAAGAGGGTTTGTAGTATTTATCTATTTTAATCGTTGTATAGCGCCGCATAAATTTTAACACCGGTCTAAAGTTAACGAACTATCATGTAAAAGTGGGGGGGTGTGCTTTGAGAGTACAATATTATTCACAATGGGCATACTTAGTTATTGCACTTAGCTATAAGTTATTTTTCGTCTAATATAGTTATTTTATAGATAATAAATCTAGTAAAGCCTCCCTATGCCTCTTATTATAAGGGCTTAATATGTTTTAGGAAGTTGTATGAACATCGATTTAAATCAGTATCTTTGTTTTAATTTATACAGGGGCTGGCGTGAAATCTCGTCATTTTATAAAGATATACTAGGGAAAGATGTATCCCTACAACACGTATACATCTTAGATCTGTGTGATTTGCACGAAAAAATCACTATGAATGATCTGTCAGAAGCGATGCACTTAGATGGGTCGGCTATATCAACGCTAGTTTCACGGATGGAAAGAAAAGTCATTACTTAAACGTACTCATAGCAGGGAAGATAGGCGTTTTGTTTATGTTCAATTAACCCAGCAAGGTTATGACTTTAAAAAAAGCTTAAAGTCCCAGTCGGACTTTCTTGCGGAAAATATAAAAAAGAACATTTCAGTGGGTGAGGTTAAGCAGTTACAAGCTATTGTTCAACAAAATTGCTGAGAACAGGGTTGATTTTAGAGATTCTGTTTAGTTGTGAGTGACCTTGTAGGGCTTTTTGGTTTAAAATAGCCGTCATGCTTTTCATCCGAAAAATAATTCCTGTTAATATGCTCTTTGTATTGATGCTACTGGCGATGCCTTTAGTGGCTTCAGCAGAGATTACGTTTAAAAGTTTCAAGGTCGTTGGGGCTGCGCCGAAATACCAAGTATTGACAGCGATTGATTTTGAGCTAACAGACTATCTGGAAAATGCCTTAAAGAGCGGAGTGGTGCTCAATGCTCGTGTTCAATTCCGTCTTCAAAAACACCGAGAATGGTGGTTTAACAAAGAAACAACCCTAAGCACTACGCATTATCAACTTAAATATCATGCGTTGAGTCGTCATTATTTATTAACGCGTAACGATACCAATGAACATTGGAATTTTTCTAGCTTGCCATCAGCATTAAGAAAGCTGGGAGAGCTGCGTAAATACCTTTTGCCTGCTATTAAAACCCCATCAGATGATAGTGATTATTTCATATTTGCAGTTGCAGATATGTCTCCCAAAACATTACGTTTGCCTTTGCGTATTCAATCTTTGTTTAGCGATAAATATCGTTTAAGCAGCGAAGGTGTCCTGTGGTCCTTACCGTAAGAACAATATTTTTTCAGGTTTTACCTGTTGTAGTTACGTCTTTGCTTTTGGCAACCTCTTTTGTATTGCTGAGTGTATCTACAAAAAATCCACAACAGTCTAGTGAAATCAATTCGTGGCTTTTCCCTTTAAATATCATCATATTGCTGATTTTATCTAGCCTGATTATTTATAATATAGCCAAAGCTATTAAGTACTTTCGTTCGGGTCAGGCGGGTTCTCGCTTTACCATGCGCTTAATGCTTGCCTTTTCTTTGTTGACTATTCTCCCTGTTTTGGTTGTTTCGTATTTTTCGTTAAATTTTATTGGGGATCGGATTGATAACTGGTTCAATATAAAAATAGAAGGGGCATTGGATGATTCGCTTGAGCTTGCACGAAGTTCTTTAGATGTCAGAATGCGCCAGCATTTATTTGATTTAGAGCGCGCCGCCAAGGCACTTTCAAGTGTAGATGAGTTGGACTATATAGACTTTATTGATCGACAAGCACAAGCAATGGGAGCGTATGAGGTTGTATTGTTGAATAGCAATAAACGTGTTCTCGTTTATAGTGGTGATGATAATAGTGCTTTGCTACCACACTTGCCGACAGAAGATATTTATCGGAAAATATCAAGCCGTGGCTATATGTACCAACTAGAACCATCAGAAAAAGATGGTCTTTTTTCTCGCATAGCGCTGACATTAAGAACAGGTGTTGGGCGAGAAACACTGATATTAACGGCATTGTTTCCCTTTTCTGATAAAGAGCAAATATTGGCGGAAAGTGTTCAAGATACCTATAACCAATATCAAGAAATAAGCTATCAGAGAGGCTTGGTTAAAAAAGGCTTTCGTGTAACGCTCTTGTTGATTATGTTGCTGTCTATGTTGTTTTCAATATGGGCTGCATTTATTTATTCTCTGCGACTAACAAGACCTGTTCGAACATTGTTGGAAGGGACTCAAGCGGTAGCATCAGGTAATTTACAGAAGAAATTACCCGTAGCGGAGAAGGATGACTTTAGTTTGCTGGCTCGTTCTTTCAATATGATGACAACGCGACTATCGACTGCACGGCAAGAGAGTGAGCGTAGTCAAGATCAAATAAAACGGCAGCATGATTATCTAAATATCGTATTGGATAATATGACATCGGGCGTGATCGCTTTAGATGATGATTTTGTGATTAGAAGGATAAATACAGCGGCAGAAAGGTTGTTACAATCACGACTAGGGAAGTATAGAGGTCAAACACTGAAAGCAATGTGTTCTGAAACAGAAGGTTTCTTACCGCTCTATGAAAGTGTAGAACCCTATTTAAATGATACCGTTGTTGCCCAAGGTGGCGAAGACAATAAGGTATGGCAGACTGATATTGTGTTGTTTTTGGACGGAGTTCAGCATTCTTTAGTCTGTCGCGGAGTTGCTTTGCCTGAATTAACCGATGGTACGCAGGGGTATATTCTGGTATTTGATGATATTAGCGAGGCATTGCAGGCTGAGCATGATGCTGCATGGAGTGAGGTCGCAAGGCGTTTAGCACATGAAATTAAAAACCCACTGACCCCGATACAGTTATCGGCAGAGCGGTTACAACGTCGTTTAAAGCCATTATTGGATGAAGATTCAGCAGACTTATTGGAACGTATGAGTAGCACCATCATCAATCAAGTCGATACCATGAAGAAAATGGTGGATGCTTTTAGTGAATATGCACGAACCCCAGAACTTAAGTTAAAAGAAGTAAATGTTAATGGTTTGGTGAGGGAAGTTACTGAGCTATACCGCATTAATACATCAAAAGCAGAGCTTGAATTAAACCTTAAAGGAACACCATTGCTCCACATAGATACGGATAGAATGCGCCAGTTACTGATTAATCTAATCAAGAATGCTTTGGAAGCTTTAGAAGCATACCAAGGGAAAGATAAGGCGAAGCTAACGATATCAACAATTGTTGAAGCGCTTGAAAGTGGTGATGAACAGTGGGTACTAACGATTAGTGACAATGGGCCAGGGATTGATGAAGAGCTATTGCCAAATTTGTTTGAGCCTTATAAAACCTCAAAAACTAAAGGTTCTGGTTTAGGTTTGGCGATTGTGAAAAGGATTGTCGAAGAACATGGTGGTAGAGTAGTAGCGAAAAATAATAAGTCAAATGGTGCTAGTATTGACGTATATTTACCGCTTAGTTAGAAGAAGGCTTTTTGTCGCGCACAAAAGACCCTGTAGTTAATTAATAAATTTATGAGAACAGTTTTATGACAGCACAATATATTCTTGTGGTAGATGATGAGCCAGATATTCGTCAGCTTGTTAGCGAAATATTAGAAGATGAAGGTTACGATGTTGCAGTTGCTGAGGATGCTGAGAAGGCAAAAGAGTTACGCAGGCAACGTCGCCCAGACTTGGTGTTGCTTGATATTTGGATGCCAGGTGAGGATGGTATTTCTTTATTAAAAGGCTGGCAAAAAAGTGGTTCTTTGTGTTGTCCTGTGATTATGATGTCTGGGCATGGCACGATAGAAACGGCGGTAGAAGCAACACGTTTAGGAGCATATGATTTTATAGAAAAACCTTTATCAATGGCAAAAATGCTATTAACAATAGACAACGCATTACGCTCGGAGCAGCTTTTTCAAGAGAATAAAGGTTTGCGAGAGCGGGTTAGCGAAAGCCACGACCCCATTGGTACGAGTAAGTTGATGACCAAGCTGCGAGAGCAGACTAAGCGCATTGCTGAGCACAATGATGTGGTTTTAATCTATGGCGAGTCTGGCGTAGGAAAAGAAGCCTTTGCGCGTTACTTTCATGCCAATAGTAACGGTGCCAACCGTGCCTTTATTAAGTCAACGGTGTCATCAGTCGAGCCTGATAAAGTAAATGAAGTACTCTTTGGTAAGGAGTCTGGTGAGAAAATTCATTATGGTTTATTGGATGAATCTCGAGGCGGTTGTCTTTATCTTTCGGATATTGGTGCATTACCCGAAGATGCTCAACAGCGCTTATTGAACGCTTTACGAGAGGGCTATTACACACGTGTTAATGGTAGCGAACACGTTGATTTGGGCTCAACCTTGGTGTTCTCTTCTCAGCATGACTTACGCGACGATGTGAATGCAGGGCTTTTTGATAATGATTTGTATACACAAATCAATATAGTGCCTTTAATGATTCCTGGGCTTCGTGAACACCCTGAAGATGTTCCTGAGTTATTGAATTATTATGTAGATCAGTTAACAGGCCATGATGGCTTGCCGTATAGGCATTTTTCTGTGCCCGCTCAGAACTTTTTGCGTAATCATGATTGGTTTGGCAATATCCGTGAATTAAGAAACTTGGTACAACGCTTGTTAATAATGGGCACGGATTCTGAAATTACACAGGAAGAAGTTGAAGAGTCTTTGGGTGCAGAAATCCCTATATTTTCTTCCATAGCACAAGCACCCCAAAGTCTATTTGAATTGCCGCTAAGACAAGCTAGAGAACAATTTGAGCATGATTACTTAGACTTTCAACTTACGCAAGTTGGAGGTAATGTCAGCAAGTTGGCAGACTTAGTGCAAATGGAGCGTACTCATCTTTATCGAAAAATGCGCTCATTAAATATCGACCCAAAGAAATACGGAAAGTGAAGGATAATCGCGCGTGAATATTGTTATTTTAGGGGCTGGTCAAGTAGGTAGTTCTTTAGCGAGAAACCTCGCCAGCGAAGATAACGACATTACTATTATTGATAATGATAAATCATCGCTTCGAGAGCTACGTGAAAAGCTGGATGTACACACCAAGCAAGGTCACGCCTCACACCCTGATGTGTTAGAGCAAGCTAATGTAAACGATGCGGATATGTTGATTGCTGTCACTAATAGTGATGAAGTAAACATGATGGCGTGTCAAATTGCTTATAGTTTATTTCGTACACCTACACGCATTGCTCGGGTGCGTGCGTCGGGGTATTTGCAACATCAGGAGTTATTTACGCCAGAATTAATTCCTGTTGATGTATTGATTAGCCCTGAGCAATTAATCACCGATCATATCTACCGTTTAATTTCAAACCCAGGAACACTACAAGTTATTGACTTTGCCGAAGGTAAGGTGCGTCTTGTTTCTGTGAAAGCGTTTCATGAAGGACCTTTGGTTGGGCATGAGATTCGTCAATTGGCCGAGCATTTGCCCGAAGTTAAAGTGCGTGTTGCTGCTGTTTTTCGTGAAGGTAAAGCCATTATTCCTAGCGGAAATACCATTATTGAAGCCAATGATGAAATTTTTGTAATCGCCAGCGCTCAACATATTCGTGCCGTAGTGAGCGAATTACGCAGTGTGGATAAGCCCTATAAACGCATTATGATTGCAGGTGGCGGTAATGTAGGGAAGCGCTTGGCTGTTGCTTTGGAAGAAGGACGCTACCAAGTAAAGATTATCGAGAAATCCCCAGAAGTTGCTAATGATTTAGCAGAAACGCTAAATAAAGCCATCGTTTTAGAGGGCGATGCTGCCGACGAAGGTCTATTAACCGAAGAAAATATTGGGGATGTTGATATATTTTGCGCGCTCACCAATGATGATGAGGCCAATATCTTATCCGCCATGCTAGCCAAACGCTTAGGCGCCCGAAAGGTTATGTCATTGGTTAATCGTACGGTATATGTTGATTTAGTAGAAAGCGCGAATATTGATCACGCCGTATCACCTCAGCAAATTACAATTGGTGCATTGCTGGCACATGTGCGTAGTGGTGATGTTATTGCGGTTCATTCTTTGAGAAAAGGTGCTGCTGAGGTAATTGAAGTAGTTGCACATGGCGATGAGAGAAATTCCAGGGTGGTGGGTCGTAGCCGTGTCGATCTTAAGCTGCCGCCAGGGGCAACCGTGGGTGCGATAGTGCGTGACGGTGAGTTTTTGATGCCTCATCAAGATACGGTAATTGAAGAAAAGGATCACGTTATACTCTTCCTCACGGATAAACGTTATATCCCAGCAGTGGAGAAGATGTTTCAAGTTGGTGTTGGGTATATTTAGTGTTATTTAAAAACTATTTACAGGGCTTCATAAAAGCGGTTCTACTAGGCGAGCTTGAGTTTATCCCTTGCTTCAACCGCTACTACGTATTGCTTTGCAATATTCTGCATGCTTTTCTTCTATTGGTGAGCATTAAAAAGCAAGTTCTGCTGAGCGGAGTCGAAGTACACCCCCCCACTTATACAGGGTGTTTATGCAACTCTTAGTTATACAACGAATTTTAGGTTTATTATTAGTGTTGTTCAGCTTCACTATGTTGCCTCCTGTTTTGATTGGGTGGATATATGATGATCTTTCCCTCATGCCTTTTATCAAAGGTTTTTTCCTCGTATTAATCGTCGGGGCTGTGATGTGGTTTCCTGTTCGTAAGCGAAAACGAGAGTTACGCCTGAGAGAAGGGTTTTTGGTAGTGGTGCTTTTTTGGGCGGTTTTGGGAGTATCAGGTTCTGCGCCTTTATTATTTTCACCTGAGTTGAATATTTCTTTTGTGGATGCGGTTTTTGAGTCTATTTCAGGCTTAACAACAACAGGGGCAACCGTCATTACGGGGCTGGATGATTTACCCAAATCAATCCTGTTTTATCGCCAGCAGTTACAGTGGCTAGGTGGAATGGGAATCATAGTATTAGCCGTTGCTATTTTACCATTGTTGGGTATTGGTGGAATACAGTTATATCGCGCTGAAACACCAGGCCCTGTAAAAGACTCAAAACTCACACCACGCATTAAAGGCACAGCGAAACTACTGTGGATTATTTATCTAACCTTCACTGTAGCCTGCGCCTTAGCTTATTACGCTGCGGGTATGGATGTATTTGATGCTATCAGCCATAGTTTTTCAACCGTGGCTATCGGTGGCTTTTCGACGCACGATGCGAGCATCGGCTATTTTGATAATCATATTATTGAGCTGGTGGCAGTCATTTTTATGCTACTTTCTGGGATTAACTTTAGCTTGCACTTTATGGCGTGGCGCTCATTAAGCTTACGTAGCTATCATGCCGACTCTGAATTCCGCTTATACGGTATTATGATTCTTGTATTAACGGTGATTTGTTTCTCTTATTTATATTTTATGCATGTGTATGGAAGTGCTTCAGAGTCATTTTATAATGCTATGTTTCAGGTGGTTTCAATCGCCACGACCACAGGTTTTACCACGACAGATTATAGTCATTGGCCAGTTTTTCTCCCCGTTCTTTTGATATTTGCAAGCTTTGTGGGAGGTTGTGCAGGGTCCACGGGTGGCGGTATGAAGGTTATTAGGATTTTGTTATTGTTTAAACAAGGCTGGCGCGAAGTGACGCGCTTGATTCATCCGAGCGCAAGAATTGCCATCAAGTTAAACCGCAAATCCGTTGACCGTGATGTTATGCAAGCGGTATGGGGTTTCTTCTCTGTTTATATCGCCCTTTTTGTTGTTTTCATGTTAATGCTCATGGCTGTGGGGATGGATCAAATAACTGCATTTTCTGCGGTTGCCGCAACTATGAATAATCTTGGACCTGGCTTGGGTGAAGTTGCGGCTAATTTTAAAGATATTGGTGATTTTTCTAAATGGCTTTTATGCTTATCCATGCTATTGGGTCGTTTAGAAATTTTTACATTATTAGTTGTGTTAACCCCAGCATTTTGGAGAAAGTAATCAATCATGCCAGCAATAAAACCACCTTTACAAAAGTGGAATGAAGCTTATAAAGATGCCGATATTGCATCGGCAAAATCTGCCCAAGTTTTAAGTGAGAATGCGCACCTTCTTCCTAGTTCTTTATTACAAAGCAGTCATGCGCTTGATTTAGCCTGTGGTCGTGCAGGTAATTCTATTTTCTTAGCAGAACAAGGTTTTAATGTTGATGCCGTTGATATTTCCCCTAATGTTTTAGAAAGTCTTGAGAGCTTTGTAAAGCAACGATCTTTACCAATCTCATGTGAATGTCGAGATATAGAAACGACAGGCTTATCAAATAAAAAATACGATGTGATTGTGGTGAGTTATTTTTTAAATCGTGAGTTATTTCCTCAAATCATCAATGCTTTGAAGCCTAACGGCTTGTTGTTCTATGAAACATGGTCGCAGGAAAAGGTAGACGACTCAGGGCCAACCAATCCAAACTACCGTTTGCGAGCAGGTGAGCTGTTAGACTTATCACAAGCCTTGCGCCCGCTTTTTTATCGAGAAGAGGGCGTTCAAGGAGAATTATCAAAAGGCATTCGCAATATTGCAATGCTTGTTGCTAAGAATATATAGGTACGATTATTTAATTGTACAAACCGAGCATCTAGGTAACAGATTAAACCGAATAAATATCCATTACTGTTGAAGTAAGGGACTTGGTAAGAGAGGCTTACACTAAAATCATTTTATGACTTTGACGAATTAACCTAAATACTGCTTTTATCCCGCTTCTCCCACCAATCTTTTGCCATGGCTAACGCCGCTTCATGGCTACTTGCCTTATCCATCGTATATAAAGTAATCGCCGCTGTGCCGATAATCGCGCCAACGCCGTATTCATCATCTTCTTCGCCACGCCATACCCGTGCTAATTTCATCGGGTCGAGTGTTTTATCTTTTACGTGACGTTTTGCAAACAATGGTTGCCACTCTTCTTCAATCGATTTGCCATTTTTGATAGAGCGCACTAGGTTAGTCATATCAGGATTCCATTCGGTTTCGCCGCCGTCACCTTTTATCACCGCCATTGTAGGTTGTTTTAAGATTACCGATGCTTCTTGATGGGTGTCTCGATACGCAGGATGATGGATGCCCTGCATTGAGCAGTTCGCACGACAAGGATTGATTAATCGCGTAAACGTATTCACAGGAGAGCGCAAACCTAAAATCCATTTTAAATCCATAATACGCGCAAGTTCTGGCAAGAAATCATGCAAAGAAATATAAGCAAAATGATGAGACTTAATATGCTCGCCTGCCTCGTGAAACGAGTGAGCGATAGGAATATTTAATACTTTAAGTACATCATCGGTATAGATTCTATTAGCCGTGTGTGCGCCTTCGCCATGCATTAATACGCTGATTTTGTTTTCTGCTAATAACCACGTGCTTAATATAAACCAAGGCAGCCTTCTTGCTTTACCCGCATAACTTGACCAGTCTAAATCAACCGTTGGCATATCATCAGGAATACTTAAGGTGTCATACGTGGCATCGACAAAACCTGCTAACTCTTCACCACTTTCTTCTTGGTAACGCATCAGCATCATAAAAGCACCCAGTTGTTCAGGCTCAACTTCTGAATTTATAATCATTGTCATCGCAGCTTTCGATTCATCATAAGTGAGGTTACGAGAACCCGTTTTACCTTTGCCGAGTATCCGAACATAGCCTGCGAAAGGGTGTTCTGTGCGTGGGGTTGTTGAATCTGTATTGGGCTTGGTCATGCTATTTACCTAACGGTGATTTACTTATATCTTAAGAAAGGCGTATTTTAGAGGTTATTAATGGGAATGAAAGCAACTATTTTTTTTATTATGGGTTCTCTTTAAAGAAGGGGAAGCACTTCCTGCTGAATCTAGAGATCATTCGCTAACAGGTGAGTATCAAGATTGTAGAGAATTTCATCTTGGCGGTGATATGTTAATCATCTACCTTGTAAATAAGGCAACTGATGAAACAATACTTTTGAGAGTCGGCACACATTCTCAGTTGTTTAAGTGATGGTGTGATTTATTGAATGACTTAACTATTTTGACAGAAGGTGTAACTCACTTTGAGCCTATAGAGGTTTCCATTGTTATTATTCGCCTTGATCTTGAGGCGCAATACGGGCAAATAGGCGTAGTTATTTAGCTCCCTGAGCGGAGTCGAAGGGCGCGACTCTCAGGCAATATTTGACAAATCAATAAAAAAAGCCTAAAACAGATAATTATCTGTTAATAAGGTGAGAATATCATGTTTCAAGTAAAAGACATTCATCCAGTATCTGACTTTAGCCGTAAACCTGCCGAAACTATCAAACGTTTAAAAATAACCAAACGACCTGAAATTCTAACCGTAAATGGCTCATCTGCTGTAGTCATTCAAGATGCTCAAGCCTACGAAGAAACAATGTCATTACTAGATGCTTTAAAGCATATCAATCTTGCAAAAAATGCTTTAGATGCAGGTGAAGGGCAACCAGCAACAGAGGCTTTCGCAAAACTAGAATCACGTCTAAAAACGCATTTCCCTAATGAAAAAATATAATGTTGAGATACCTGATTCGGTCATTGATGAAATTGAAGAGTATGTCTATTTCATTGCCCAAGATTCAGTAGGAAATGCTCTTAACTGGTATGAAAAGGTTAAAATCGAAATATTAAAATTGGATAGCTTGCCCAAGCGTTGCACCGTGGCAGAAGAAAGCCAATATTTTGATTTTGAAGTTAGGCAGTTGGTGATTGGTAAATACAGGGTTTTATTTAGAATTAAAGGCAATAGTGTTCAAGTTTTACATTTTAGAAATGATGTAAAGCTACGAAACTTTGGGGTTTAATAGACTATAAATCTTTATCTTTACAGATTCTAACTCGTCTCTTTAAAGGCATTTCCTTTGCTTTTTTAATATTATGTTTTATCGAATTTAGTAAACTTTGTGTATTAGGAATTTTATTATCTAAATTAAGCGTTTGATAAATAGAGAGTGCTTTTGATGCTGATTTTAATGCTTT
>CAYOHT010000053.1:0-11114 GCA_964403815.1 uncultured Cocleimonas sp. | reverse complement strand
TATACCACTGAAAGCCGTGCGGCGACCTTGTTGCATGGTTTGGGTTTTTCGCAAGAGCAAATTAATAATCCTGTTGATAGCTTTTCGGGCGGTTGGAGAATGCGTTTGAACTTGGCGCAAGCGTTGATGTGTCGTTCGGATTTATTATTGTTGGATGAGCCAACCAACCATTTGGATCTGGATGCCGTTATTTGGTTGCAAGATTGGTTGATTAAATATGCAGGTACATTGATTTTAATTTCACATGACCGTGAATTTCTCGATGCGGTAGTCAAACATATCGCGCATATCGAACACGCAAAACTGACTTTATACACAGGCAACTACACGGCTTTTGAAAAGATTCGAGCCGAGCGCCTAGCGCAACAGCAAAGTGCTTTTGAAAAACAACAGCGTGAACGCGCGCATATGCAAAAATATGTGGATCGTTTTCGCGCACAAGCGACTAAAGCCAAGCAAGCGCAAAGTCGTTTGAAAGCTTTGGAACGTATGGAAGAAATTTCTGCAGCAGCGGTTGATTCACCGTTTAGTTTTCGTTTTTTTGAGCCAGAAAAACTACCAGAGCGATTGTTAAATATTGTCGATGCTTCTATTGGTTATGGTGATGGTTCTAAACAAGTAACGATTGTCAGTGATGTGAAACTACAACTTATGCCATCTCAACGTATTGGCTTAATTGGTCCAAATGGCGCGGGTAAATCGACCTTAATCAAATATTTGGCTGGCGAGTTGCAATCGCAAACGGGTGAATCATGGCAAGCACAAGATTTAAAGATTGGCTATTTCGCACAGCATCAATTAGAACAGCTTGATCTTGATTTATCGGCTTTAGATCAATTGCGCGCGCTGGATGATTTAATTAATAGCAATAACAAAGCACGCGAACAGGATTTACGAAATTATCTAGGGAGTTTTGGTTTTCAAGGTTCGCGAGTAGATGAGCCTGTAAAACCATTTTCAGGTGGCGAAAAAGCACGTTTGGTATTGGCGCTGTTAGTTTATCAAAAACCTAATCTATTGCTGTTAGATGAGCCGACCAATCATTTAGATTTGCAGATGCGCCATGCGTTAAGTGTGGCACTGCAAGGTTTTGAAGGTGCGATGGTGATTGTTTCTCATGATCGTCATTTACTAAAAACAGTGACGGATGAGCTGATTATCGTTCATGATGGTAAAGCAGAAGCGTTTGATGGTGATTTGGATGATTATGCATTATTTATAAAAGATGCCTTTAAGAAAGAGGAGGCATCTAGTGAAGCGGAACAACCCATATCAAAAGAGCTATCAAAAAAAGAACAAAGACAATTAGACGCAGAACGAAGAAAACAACTGCAACCATTGAGTAGCAAGCTTAAAAAATTAGAAAAACAGCTCGATGAATTAACACAAAAGAGTGATGACCTTGAAAAAGCACTCGCTGACCCCGATATTTACTTAGAGCAAAATAAAGAAAACTTGAAGAAAACATTATTGGCGAAGAGTGAGTCAGACAAGGCTTTGAAAACCGTCGAGACAGGTTGGATGATGGTTAGCGAGGAATACGAAGTAGCAATGAAACTAATTGTTTAGTATTTGATTAGCACTTGTCTACTTTGTTGTTCATTTCATCAAATTTTTTGTAGAACTTTTTTGGTCTATGTTAGACTAACAACTGTATTTAATTAATTATTGGAGTTTTAAATGAGTCATTTTGACGCAGGCACAGGGCAAATTGTTGCAAACGCAGCAGAAGATGAACGAGCTAGTTTTATTAAACGCACTTACGTGCATTTAGCGGGTGCTATTGCTGTATTTGCAGTGCTTGAAACCATGCTACTACGCTCAGGCGTTGCAGATTCATTTATGGCAATGCTCGCAGGTAGCCGTTGGAGCTGGTTGATCGTATTAGGCGCATTCATGCTAGTTTCTACCGTTGCAAACAAATGGGCGCATTCAGGTATTTCACGCGAAAAGCAATACATGGGCTTAGGCTTATTTGTAGTTGCAGAAGCGATTATCTTTATGCCATTGATCTATATGGCGCTGGCACGTGACCCAAGCGGAACATTACTGCAAAACGCAGCAGTGGTCACAGGTGCATTGGTTGCAGGTTTAACCTTCACCGCATTCTCAACAAAAATTAACTTCTCATTTATGGGGCGTGCGCTGATGATTGGCGGCTTTGTGGCTATGGGTATTATCGTTGCGGGTATGATTTTTGAATTTTCACTAGGGCTTTGGTTCTCTGGTGCAATGATCTTATTTGCAGGTGCCTCGGTGCTTTACAGCACATCGAACATTATCCATGAATATCATACAGAACAGCATGTAGCGGCTTCGCTTTCTTTGTTCTCAAGTGTGGGTTTATTATTCTGGTACATCCTACAGTTCATGATGAGCATGGGTAACAGTGATTAATTACTGCTAAATGAAATAAAAAAAGCCCGAATATCGAAAGATATTCGGGCTTTTTTGTGCTTTTAAATTACTACTCACTAAGCGGTTTATATTTTGTTTCGGATCAAGGCGCTTGCGCACGGAGAATGACGAAGCGTATAATAATATGTGAGTTATTCGAGTACGTAAGCAACGCCGAGCTGGAGCAAAAGATAAGGCGCGATTAAGAAATTAGAAGTCCTCTGTAGAGGTAAACAACCCTACCTTTAAATCTTTAGCAGAGTAAATCTCTTTGCCATCAACTTCCATCGTAGCATTCGCTACACCCATGACTAGCTTGCGTTGAATTAAACGTGTTAATTCAATTTTGTAAGTCACCTTTTTTGCGGTTGGCAGTACTTGTCCGAAGAACTTTACTTCACCAGCACCTAGTGCGCGGCCGCGACCAGGGTTGCCTAGCCAGCCAAGGTAAAACCCGACTAATTGCCACATAGCATCTAAGCCTAAACAGCCTGGCATTACGGGGTCGGTAGGAAAGTGACAGTCAAAAAACCAAAGCTCTGGTTTGATGTCTAATTCTGCAATTATAATGCCTTTGCCTGCGTCACCACCTTCTGCATCTATTTTTATGATGCGATCCATCATGAGCATAGGTGGCGCAGGTAGGCGGGCGTTGCCATCACCAAATACTTCACCTTTTCCACATGCGATGAGTTCTTCGTAGCTGAATGAGCTTTGTCTTTCTGTTGTCATAAAATATGTCTCTATATTGGTTTATTCATTGCACACCCCCCTAGTTTTACATGATGGAATTTTGCATAAGCTGGTCGCTAAATAATCTAACGATCTATCTATCATTTAAAAGTAGGGGGGTGTGAACCACTGGTATTGTGATATTACTTGATTTAGATAAAATAATCAGCCGCAATGGCAGTGAATATTGTCATGCCGATCCAGTTATTATTCAAAAATGCCTGCAAGCATTTTTGTGGTTCTCTATTTTGGGTAAGAAATTGTTGGTAAATCGCAAAGCCCGATGCAATCAAAATGCTGACATAAAAAATAGCACCTCGATCATTCATTATTCCGACGATGGTAATTATCATCAGCGTAAGCAAATGCAAAATACCAATAATGAGGTTGTCTTGTTTGCCAAAAAATATCGCCGTAGATTTCACGCCAATTTTTAAATCATCTTCTTTGTCAACCATGCCATATTGCGTATCGTAGGCAGTTGTCCAGAGCAGGGCGGCTATAAATAAAAGCCACGCATCAAGTGGTGGTGCGTTACCTGTAATGGCGGTGTATGACATGGGAATCGCCCAAGCGAAGGCTGCGCCTAAGTGCACTTGTGGGAAGTGGTGGTAGCGTTTCATAAAGGGATAACTTGCCGCGAGAATAACGGCAACAACCGATAACATAATAGTGCTGGTGTTGAGTTGTAAGACTAAAAAGAAAGCGACCAGTGACAAAACAGCAAATACACCCAGCGCTTCGTTTGCAGAGATTTTTCCTGATGTGAGCGGGCGGTCTTTGGTGCGTGCGACCAGCAAATCAATATCACGGTCGGCATAATCATTAATCGCACAACCTGCTGAGCGCATAAGCACGACACCGAGAACAAAAACAATCAGTATTTTAAAATCAGGAATGCCTTGTGCGGCAAACCATAACCCCCATAACGTCGGCCACAATAAAAGATAAATGCCAATGGGTCGATTAATGCGGATTAATGCTGCGTAGTGTTTGAGATTTGCTAGCTTTAGCACGGCGATTGTTTGTCCGCCAGTAAGCGTTCTACGATATTGCCTTTTATAAGATGTTCTTCGATAATCTCATCAATGTCTGTCTTGTCAATAAAGGTGTACCACGTTTCTTCGGGGTAAATCACAATCACGGGGCCAAGTTCGCAACGATTTAAACAACCCGCAGAATTGACCCGTACTTCGCCTGAGCGAACCAGCCCTAATTCTTTGCTACGCTTTTTCATATAGTCGCGCATTGCTTGTGCGTCGTATTGCGCGCAACACTGGCTGCCATCTCCACGATGATTAGTGCAGAAAAACACATGATTTTTATAATATGACATGAAGATGATTGTCGATTGATAACATAATGTGAGATTATGCCCGAATTCCCTCTATTACAAAAAACTTTAACCAATTAAAATGCATAAAGAATCACCAGAAAAATTTGATAGCATCACCCATTTCCTTCAAACAGGTGGATTTCATTACCGTGTGTTTGATATGGGGCGCAAAGTTAATTGTATATCAAATGAAAAATTTGAAGCTATCGAAGGGCAAAAACAAGCCTATCCTGCTCCTTTTCAAAAGAAGGCATGGTTGGCGTTGTTGTTCTGGAAAGATGAAAAGCAAAACGAAGCGACGATTTGGTTTTTGCAGTTTCCCATAGATGAGCTGGGTTTTTTAAAGCTAGAAGCGCGCGATGTATTCTTGATTGATCTGCTAGAACAAACAGGAAAAAACATCCAAGCCAAGCAACAAGGCAAGCAAGCTTTGGATGAAATGAAAGAATCACCCTTTGCGTTTAAACCAAACCCTGATCGTTTGGCAATGTTGCACGCCTTGGCGACCAAAGCGTTAGACCAACAGCCATCGCAATATTATCAACATACGCGTGATTATTTGTCGGGTAGTGCAGGTTACGAGCAGTGGCAGTTTTTAGGCTTGCAAGGTATTGCAGATGTTGTTGCGCGCATTGATGAAGGCGACAACGAAGATTTATTGGCGAAGGCGATTAGTTTAATGCCTGAAGCGCCGTTGGTGAGTTTTTGCAGTGCGTTGGAGAACATAAAGCCACAAGGTTCACTCGCTCAAGCTTTGGTTACGACGTTAGAAAATATAATATCTGAAAGCACACCCCCCCACTTTTACATGATGAGTGATGACTCTGATTCAGAAACAGGCGCTAACACTCAGCTAGTTTCCATGTTGCTTAGAGCGCTTTCAAGCGCTGAGCCAAAAGATTTAAGGCAGAGTGTTTTGCAAAAAGTGCTAACGTCGCCACTAGGAAAAGATATTGAAATCATCGCTGCTATTTCTGGGCGCGCTTGGAATGATCTTCGAGATAAGCCTGTGCTAAAAGCTTTTGTGGCTAAACTTGCGAGTCAAAACCAAATGGCATTTGATGCAATATTGTCTGATTTGATGATGATTCCTGATATGCGGGAGTTGCTCTTAACTGAAATGAAAGAGGGCGACCAGCCTGCTGGGCTTAATGAAAAGCTTGATCAGTTTATGAAAAGTGTGAAGTAAAGATTCCTGCATGAAAATATGCGGGAATGATGCGAGATAACCGTTAGCCTTGTATCGCTTTGTATAACAACAACGTCACTTACGGTTTTTTCGCCATCTTTTTTTGCGTTCTGCCTTGGTCTCTTGTTTAGCTATCTCTTTCTCTTCTTTTTCTTTATTTGCTAAAGCCATTTCTTGACTAAAATCTGTAGGATTCTCTAATGTGATCTTGCCCAGTGTTCCCAAGCGGAACTCATTAATTAATATCTTACAGGCTTTGTCTAATTCAACTTGCCCACCCGCGCGTAAACAACCTCGTAAACGTCCAATAGATTCAATTAACTCTAATTCTGTTTGTGGTGCTGAGGTGAGTTGATAACGCTCTACCAGCATTTCTGGATAGTTTTTGATGAGTGTTTCTGCAAGGTAGAAAGCGGCATCGTCACTATCAAAAGCAGTATCTTTAATAGCACCTGAAATGGCAAGGCGATAACCGCTGTGTTCGTTATTGATATTGCCCCAAAGTAAGCCTGGGGTATCAAACAGCACCACATTGTCGCTGATTTTTATGCGTTGTTGTTGGCGTGTTACTGCTGCTTCATTACCTGTTTTGGCGACACTTCGCCCCAATAAAGTATTGATAATGGTCGATTTGCCTACATTAGGAATCCCCACAATCATGGCGTGAATTTCTTTAACACGGGCATCGCTAATGTGAATCATTTTTCGCGCTAGCTGTGATATTTGTTTGATTTTTTCTGGTTCATCGCGAGTCACGCAGAGGGTTTTAATACCTTGGTTTTGCTCGTAATAATCTTGCCATTGTTGCGTTAGTTCGGGGTCGGCAAGGTCGCTTTTATTAAAGACTTTGATGCAAGGCTTATCCTTGCGGATGCTTGCAATCATTGGATTTTCGCTAGAGCCAGGCAAGCGCGAATCTAGGACTTCTATAAGCAAGTCCATCTCGGGTAGTTTTTGTTGAATCTCTTTGCTGGCCTTATGCATATGGCCAGGGAACCATTGTATTTTCATAGTCGCGTAGTATACATTCTTGCTGTGTTTTTAGTGCATTCAGATAAGTGGTTATTTTGATACGATGAAACTATGGTATTATGTAAACAGAAATAGAGGTCTTCCCCCAAGATAAATTGAGGCTTCTAATCATTAAAAATAATAAAATATGAGACCCCCATCATGTCAAGTTCAGTCAGTAAATTACCCCTAAAAAAGAATGTTAAAAAAGAATCAAGTAATGAAAATAATTTCTTCCTCAAAGAGATTGATATGCATTCAATCAAAGAAGTGCTGTTAAAAGAGATAGACGTTCCTAAGTTAAAAGAATCATTGGTTGAAGATATAAAAGCATCACTATTACAAGAGATTGATGTCTCAAGTATCAAAGAAGTGCTGCCCAAAGAAATTATCATTAAAAACATGGGTTCTAGCAAAGAGAGCTCTGCATCAGTTGATGAAACAATATTAGTAGAGCAGCCGACGACCCCAAAGGTTAATTTACCAGCCTATCGTTATGGTTTGACAGAATCATTCATGGAGGGTCATAAAGAGATGCTGTCTATTTATGAGAATATTATGCAGAATGCTCAAGATAAAGAATACACAACGATGCCTATGATGCTTTCAAATTTTTCTAAGAAGTGTTTAAGTCATTTTAATGAAGAAGAAGAGCTGTATATATTCATGAAAGCTTTAGCAAGTAGCCGAAGCAGTATTGAGAAAAAAGTGGCTTCGGAGTTCACTATTGAAATGAAGAACTTGTCTGTTTCATTATTTACGATACTGAATCAAAGCAACTTTATTCCTGTAACGGACAACACGGTTGATGGCTTTATCCGAGAGTTTGAAGAGCTAGGGAGCCTTCTGCAAGAGCGTATTAGTAGGGAAGAGAAGATACTATATCCAATGTATGAGAATAGCCGTAAAGTAGTTGATATTTGCTAATATATTTCGATTAAAGAAGGCGTTTTTAGCGGTATTTTTTATAAGCACACCCCCCTAGTTTTACATGGTTAACAATTACAAACTTCAACCACGTCGCCAAACAACGGCGACATAATTGAGTTATCCATTTTTAAACAACAAAACGGTAAGCTCACTAAAATCAGGGGGTGTGCTTTTGTATTTATAGCCTGACTCTTTGATCCAGGTTTGAAAAGCCTATCAATGGTTTTTGATAATTTTTACCCAAAGCAATAAATTTAAATCGTTCTCCCATTTCTGCGGGAAGGCTTAGCGTGCGTACTTGTTGAGCTAGTTTGTATTGCATATTAGGGTTTTCATCCAGCACTTTCACAAATAAAGCTTCCAAGTCATTGTTAGTTAGAAAGTTTACTTGTGAGGTAAATCCCATTACATCCAGCCCTGCATCATCAGCAGCTTCTGCAACGGCGGTAAAATCAACACTTGCCGTAATATCTTGTAAGCCAGAATAATGCAGAGGGGCTTCGTTGACTAGGTGTTGATAATGACAAATCAGCGTGCCTTTATTGCGTTCCTCAAAATAATATTCTTTGCGCGGATAGCCATAATCCGCTAATAAAACCACGCCTTTTTCAAGGCTGTCACTAATAGTTTCAAACCAACCCGATAGATTTGGGTTAATTTCTGAAGTGTAAGGTGTGGCTTCGTGTGGGATATTTAGTGCTAAGACTTTGTTGCGTAAGTCATCCCTTGCAATTTGTAATTGTTCGCACAGTTTTCCATCTTCCCAGATGACATGATGCTCAAATACGGTGTCATTTTGTTGGGTAAAAACATCCACAGGCATAGCATCTAAAACTTCATTGCCAATTATTATTCCTTTAAATGAATCAGGTAGTTGCGACAACCATTTAACAGTTTTAAGCAAGTGCGGTGCGCGTTGTTTTAGTGTTTCTTTTTGGCGTTGTTTTAAGTCAGGGCTAAGGTCGAGAATGTAATAATGGTCGGGCAAGCTGTTTTCTGTTTCTAATGCTAATAAAATATCAGAAGCCATAATGCCTGTGCCAGCGCCAAGCTCTAAGATGCTTGTGCTGAGTGTCGTCGAAGTGTTACCTTGCGTCTCTTGAAGCACCTCTTTGCACTGCTGCGCGATACATTGCGAGAACAGGGGAGACACTTCAGGTGCAGTGATAAAGTCGCCCTGCTCGCCAATCTTATGCGTGCCCGCTACATAATATCCCAACGCAGGTTCGTATAGCGCCATTTCCATATAACGGCGGAAGGTGATGCTTCCATTACTGCTGTCGATTTCTTTACGAATACGCGCAATAAGTTTTTGGCTATGCAGCAAGGCATCTGCTGAGGGTTCTGGTAGACTTTGGGTTTGTTTTATCATCAACACGGAATATACATGGCTGACCTAAAAGGTAAAGTAGCTTTAGTCACAGGATCTGCTCGGCGCATCGGCGCGGTCACGGTGCAAGCATTGCACGAGGCGGGAGCGACAGTGATTGTGCATTATCGTAATTCAGCAGAAGACGCGTTAAAACTAGCAGAAAAGTTAAATACGATTCGTCCTGATTCTTGTTTTTTACAGCAGGCAGATTTAGCCGATGTAAAAGCCTTTCCTAGTATGATTGAATCCATTATAAAACAAGCAGGGCGCTTGGATATTCTTGTCAATAATGCCTCCAGTTTTTTTCCAACCCCCATAGGTGAAGTTACAGAAGAAAACTGGGATAACTTAATGAATAGTAATCTAAAAGCGCCGCTATTTTTATCTCAAGCTGCCGCGCCACATCTTATAAAAAACAAAGGCTGTATCGTCAATATGATTGATGTACACGGTTTTCGTCCACTAAAAAACCATCCAGTTTATAGCTCAGCAAAGGCAGGGTTGCTCATGCTGACACAATCACTTGCCCGTGAATTAGGTCCAAATGTGCGTGTAAATGGGGTAGCGCCTGGCGCAATATTGTGGCCGATAAACGAGAGCGCTGAAATGGAGCTTGAGCATCAAGCCTTGCTAGAAAAGACCTGTTTGAAAAGGGAAGGGTCGCCAGAAGATATTGCAAAAGCAATACTGTTTTTAGTGCGGGATGCCGATTATATTACAGGGCATACGATTCCTGTTGATGGCGGGCGGTTATTGAACCATTGATAATGATTAAAAGCACACCCCCCCACTTTTACATGATGTAGCTTTGCATAAATTAGCAGTCGTTAGAAAGTTAACGAGCTATCATGTAAAAGTGGGGGGGTGTGCTTTACTAAAATATAATAGAGGCAGAAAAATGTTAGCTTCAATAGGTGTCATGTTGCTGTTAGGCGGCTCATCGATTTTTATTATTGGATTAATCCGTTATTTTTTCCCTTCAACAGATAAGTTTATTCCTAATGATTTCAAGAAAATAATCTCGATACACAATGCAGTTTATATCTTTTTGGCGGGTCTACTTTTAGTCCGATTCTTTTAGACCTTCCTTAAGGTTATAGTCATGGTTAGACTTACAAAATGAATGATATTTTATGGCAACCCAATTCTACACGCATTGCCAATGCAGAAGTCGCCGCCTTTATGCAAGCGCTTGAGAAGAAGGGTGTCGCACTCGAAAACTACGCTGGGCTTTACGATTGGTCTATCAGTCATTCAGAAGACTTTTGGTCTTACTATTGGGATTTCACAAAGATCATTGGAGAGAAGGGCGAGGTTATTCTTGAAAATGCGGATGATATTGAAAAAGCCGTTTGGTTTCCTCAAGCAAGCTTAAACTATGCTGAGAATTTGCTACAGCATTTTTTAAAGAATCCTGACCCAAACAAAACCGCACTGTATTTTAAAGCTGAAGATAAAAAGTCATACACGCTAAGCCATGCTGATTTAGTCCAGCAAGTTAGTGCTGTTGCAGCGTGGTTAAAATCTCAAGGCATTCAAAAAGGCGATAGAGTTGCCGCGTATATGGGCAATATTCCTGAAGCCGTGGTGGCGATGTTGGCGGCAACTAGCTTGGGTGCAGTCTGGACTTCCACATCCCCTGATTTTGGTGCGCAAAGTGTTATTGAGCGCTTTGGGCAAACTCAGCCAAAAATATTATTCACTCAAGATGGCTATTTCTATAATGGCAAAGAGGTGGATATTCGCGATAAAGTGTTGGAGATTGACCGAGCCATTGATTCGATTCAAGCGGTTGTTAACGTCTCATTTCTTGGGCTAGAAACCAACAGCTTAGAAGCTCAGCAAACAACGCTTGATTGGCAAACGCTAGTATCAATCACACCGAGTGAGCCACTTATATTTGAGCCTTGTGGTTTTAATGATCCTTTATTTATTTTGTATTCTTCGGGCACGACAGGTCAACCAAAATGCATTACGCATAAAGTGGGTGGTACATTGTTGCAGCACAAAAAAGAACATCAACTTCATGCGGATATAAAAGCAGGGGATAAGGTTTTCTATTTTACAACTTGTGGTTGGATGATGTGGAACTGGCTTGTTTCAGCGCTGGCATCGGGAGCAAGCTTGGTATTGTACGATGGTTCACC
>CAYOHT010000052.1:0-11148 GCA_964403815.1 uncultured Cocleimonas sp. | reverse complement strand
CACAAGAAACATTAGATTGGACAGAATCCTTAGAAGCGATTATCGAAGCCGAAGGCGTAGAACGTGCTCATTACATTATCGAGCAACTCATCGATACGGCACGTCACAACGGCGCTAATCTCCCCTATTCTGCTAACACTGCTTACATCAATACTATTCCTACGCATTTAGAGAAAGCAAATCCGGGTGATTTATCCATTGAAAGTCGCATCCGTTCTTATATTCGCTGGAATGCGGCGGCGATGGTAGTTCGTGCAAATCGTAAAAGTTCGGAGCTTGGCGGTCATATCGCATCATTCGCATCATCATCCACACTTTATGATGTAGGCTTCAACCATTTTTGGCACGCACCTACGCCGCAAAACGGTGGTGACTTAATCTATTTTCAAGGTCATATCACACCCGGCATTTACGCACGTTCATTTATGGAAGGACGTTTTGATGAAGAAACCATGGATACTTTCCGTCAAGAAGCGGATGGGCCCGGTTTATCCTCTTATCCACATCCTTGGTTAATGCCTGATTATTGGCAGTTCCCAACCGTTTCTATGGGGCTTGGTCCAATCAAGTCGATTTACCAAGCACGTTTCATGAAGTATTTACAACATCGTAAACTCGCAGAAACCTCCGAGCGTCGCGTTTGGTGTTTTGTAGGTGATGGAGAGGTGGATGAGCCTGAAACATTAGGTGCTATCTCACTGGCAGGTCGTGAAAATTTAGACAACCTCACATGGGTTATAAATTGTAATCTACAGCGTTTGGACGGCCCTGTTCGTGGTAACGGCAAGATCGTTCAAGAATTAGAAGCGGTATTCCGTGGCGCTGGCTGGAATGTTATTAAAGTATTGTGGGGTTCGTATTGGGATCCGCTCCTTGCAAAAGATAAAGATGGCATCCTTAAAAAACGCATGCTTGAAGTGGTTGATGGTGAATTCCAAAACTACAAAGCAAAAGATGGCGCGTATGTTCGTGAGAACTTCTTTGGCGCTTATCCTGAACTTGCGGCAATGGTTGAGAAAATGTCAGATGATGATATTTGGCGTTTAAACCGTGGTGGACATGACCCTCATAAAGTTTATACCGCTTATGATTCTGCAGTGAACCATAAAGATCAACCGACGGTTATCCTTGCGCATACCGTTAAAGGTTACGGTATGGGATCTGCTGGTGAAGGTCAAAACCGTACCCACTCACAGAAGAAACTTAGCGATGATGAAATGATCGATTATAAAAATCGTTTTAATATTCCATTAAGCGACGAAGATGCGGCAGCAGCCAAATATTATCGCCCAGAAGAAGGTTCACCTGAACGCAACTACATGCTGGCAAAACGAAAGGCATTAGGTGGTTCACTGCCTGTGCGTAAAAGTAGCGCAGCACCGCTTGAAGTCCCACCGATTGAAATTTTCCAATCGATATTGGATGGTTCAGGTGATCGTGAAATGTCTACCACCATGGCGTATGTACGTTTATTAACACTGCTAACGCGCGATAAGAAAATGGGTAAATACGTTGTACCTATTGTGCCAGATGAAGCACGTACTTTTGGTATGGAAGGTATGTTCCGTCAACTTGGCATCTTCTCTTCTGTCGGACAGCTTTATGAGCCACAAGATAAAGAACAGGTGATGTTCTACAAAGAAGATAAAACAGGACAGATTTTAGAAGAAGGTATTAACGAGGCTGGCGCGTTCTCATCTTGGATTGCGGCGGCAACGGCTTACAGCACGCACGGCGTGAATATGGTGCCTTTCTATATTTATTACTCGATGTTTGGCTTCCAACGTATTGGCGATTTGGCTTGGGCGGCGGGTGATTGTCGTTCGCGCGGTTTCTTAATCGGCGCTACGGCTGGGCGTACTACGCTAGCAGGCGAAGGTCTACAACATCAAGATGGTCACGGCATGGTTCAGGCGGGTTTGATTCCTAATTGTATCAGCTACGACCCTACCTACGCGTATGAAATGGCGGTACTGATTCATGATGGCATGAAGCGTATGTATGAAAGCCAAGAAGATGTTTACTACTACATCACGGCAATGAATGAAGCATATGTTCAACCTGCCCTACCTAAAGGTGCAGCGGTTAAAAACGGCATCATCAAAGGCATGTACTTGCTTAAAAACGGTGGCAAAAAGAAGAACAAGGTTCAACTTCTTGGTTCTGGCACGATTTTATTAGAAGTGATTGCTGCGGCAGATTTATTGATGGAAGACTGGAGTGTCGATGCAGATATTTGGAGTTGTACCAGCTTTAATGAATTAGCCCGCGAAGCACAAGATATTGAACGTTGGAATCGCTTACATCCTTTAAAAGATGCGAAGACACCGTATGTGGCACAACAACTTAAAGGACATCGTGGTCCTGCCGTTGCGGCAACAGATTATATTCGCCAATATCCTGAGCAAATACGCCAGTGGATGCCTAGCACCTACTCGGTATTAGGCACAGACGGTTTCGGGCGAAGTGATACGCGCGTCGAGTTGCGCAAACACTTTGAGGTTGATCGTTATCAAATCACCGTCGCTGCGCTAAAAGCATTGGTTGATGAAGGCACTTTGCCAGCGGCGAAGGTGGCTGATGCCATCAAGAAGTACGGCATCAAAACCAATAAAATCAACCCACTAAAAGCGTGACCCGAATAATTCACATGGTCGGAAAATAAAATTGCATAACATCATCTGGACACCAGTAAAATGTATACACTAAAAAATCACATCTTTTTCCTGAGCGGTTTTCTGAAAAACCTGCCGTCAAATATTGAACAAAATCCTTCAAACCATAGCTATGGCTATGCTCTTCAGGATATTTGTCCAATCTTTTTAGGCAGATTTTCCAGAAACTCCACTCACCATATGAATCATTCGGGTTAGGAGGCTACGAAAATGTCTATTAAAGAAATCGTAGTACCCGATATTGGTGATTTTGAATCGGTTGAAGTCATTGAGCTTTTGGTGGCTGTGGGAGATGTGGTTCAAGTTGAAGATTCGTTGATTACTGTTGAATCTGATAAAGCTTCTATGGAAATCCCAAGCAGTGAGTCTGGCAAGATTCTTAAATTAAAAGTAGCGCTTGGCGATAATATTGCCAAAGGCAGTGTGCTTTTGATGATGGAGGTTGATGAGTCTTCATCCGCTGAAGGCTCTGCTGTAGAAGAACCAGCTCCAGAGGAAAGTAAAAAAGAAACACCAGCACCAGCCAAGGTACAGCATGAGAAAATGGCTCCTGCTGAATCTGTAACCTCAAAAGCTTCGGCAGGAAAAGTTTCAGGTCACAAGCCCTCTCCTACTGCTAAAATAGATGAAGTCCGTTTCAGCAAAGCGTATGCCAGCCCATCGGTACGTAGATTTGCGCGCGAATTAGGCGTTGATCTCGGTAATGTTGAAGGCACAAGTCGTAAAAATCGCATCAACAGGGAAGACGTAAAAGGTTTTGTTAAAAAGGCAATGACAACAGGCGGGAGCGGAACAGCTTTAGGCATTAAGCCTATGCCAGAAATCGACTACAGCCAGTTTGGTGATATCGAAAGCCAGCCATTATCTAAAATAAATAAACTCACGGGCGAGTTCTTACACCGCAGTTGGGTGACTGTGCCACACGTAACCCAGTTTGATGAAGCCGACATCACCGAAATGGAAGCCTTCCGCAAGCAAATGGGTAAAGAGATGGAGAAGGATGGCATAAAAATCACGCCATTAGCTTTTATAGTTTGGGCGGTTGTTGCCTCGTTAAAAGCTTTCCCACGTTTTAACAGCTCGCTTGATGCAACAGGTGAAAACCTCATCTTAAAAAAATATTATAATATTGGCGTGGCGGTTGATACGCCGAATGGTTTAGTAGTACCAGTGATTAAAGAAGCCGATCAGAAGTCCTTGGTAGAGATTTCACAAGAGATTCGTGAATTAGCAATTAAAGCACGAGACAAAAAACTCAAACCCTCTGAAATGCAAGGTGGCTGTTTTTCTATCTCAAGTTTAGGGGGTATTGGCGGTACAAAATTCACTCCCATCGTAAATACGCCAGAAGTTGCAGTGCTTGGCGTGTCGCGCTCTAAGATGGAGCCTGTTTGGAATGGAAGCGAGTTTGAGCCACGTTTAATCCTTCCTCTTTCACTCTCTTATGACCACCGTGTGATCGATGGTGCGGATGGTGCAAGATTTACTACGCATTTAAGTAAAATGTTGTCTGACATTAGGCGAATGATGGTCTAACATCTAATAATAAATCAATCCATAAAGAGAATTACGAAGTGAGTAAAACAATAGATATAAACATTCCAGACATCGGCGACTTTGATGAAGTCGAAATCATCGAAGTACTAGTTAAAGCAGGTGATGAAGTTCAAGCAGAAGATTCATTGATAACGGTTGAATCTGATAAAGCATCAATGGAGATTCCCTCACCTTCTGCGGGCACGATTGCGGAAATGACAGTTGTCGTTGGTGACAAGGTAAAACAAGGTAGCTTGATAGGCTCATTAACACTTTCCTCTGATGTAGCTCCTGCAGAAGAATCAGAGTCGAAGCCAGAATCAACACCCGAGCCAACATCAAAAGAAGCCCCCATTGCTGCAAGCTTTGAAGGTGCTCCTGAAAACTCTAACAGTACAGATCAACATGCACCATTGGTTGTTTTAGGTTCTGGGCCTGGTGGCTACACCGCCGCTTTTCGCGCGGCTGATCTTGGTGTAGAAGTTATCTTGATCGAGAAATACTCAAACATTGGTGGAGTCTGCCTTAATGTTGGTTGTATCCCATCAAAAGCCCTACTTCATACAGCTCAAGTGATCAATGAAGCAGAAGAAGCTGACCACTTAGGAGTAAGCTTCAACAAGCCAAAGATTGATATTGATAAAGTACGTGATTACAAATCTGGCATTGTAAGTAAACTCACAAGTGGATTAACTCAACTCGCAAAACAACGTAAAGTCACCATCGTTCATGGTTACGGGAGATTCACCTCGGCTAACAGCATAGAAGTTGAATCAGAAGATGGCTCTAAAACCACTATAGGCTTTGATAATTGTATTATTGCAGCTGGTTCGCGTGTAACTAAATTGCCTTTCATTCCTTGGGAAGACCCACGCGTGATGGACTCTACCGATGCGCTAGAACTTGAAGAAGTACCCAAACGCATGTTGGTTGTAGGTGGTGGCATAATCGGTTTAGAAATGGCAACGGTTTATGATGCTCTAGGTACAGATATAACCGTGGTTGAACTTGGCACAGGTTTAATGCCAGGCGCTGACCGTGACATCGTTCGCCCACTTGAGCGTCGCATCAAAAAGAAATACGAGAACATATTTCTAAACACCAAAGTTTCTGAAATAAAACCCACTAAGAAAGGCTTGGAATGTACTTTTGAAGGCGACACTGTTGGCACTAAAAAAGGTGCGCCAGAAACTGATACATTCGATAGGGTACTCGTTTCAATCGGTCGTAGCCCGAATGGAAAATTAATTGATGCCGAAAAAGCAGATGTTGCCGTAAATGAATGGGGCTTTATCGAAGTCGATAAACAACAACGCACAAACATCGATCATATTTATGCAATTGGTGATGTTGTTGGTCAACCGATGCTGGCACACAAAGCAACGCACGAAGGTAAGACAGCCGCCGAGAATGTGGCTGGTCACAAAGCATTCTTTGATGCTCGCGCGATTCCATCAGTCGCCTACACCGATCCAGAAATCGCATGGATGGGTAAAACAGAAGATGAATGTAAAGAAGAAGGCATCGAAGTCAAAAAAGGCGCATTCCCTTGGGCTGCGAGTGGACGCTCTTTAAGTATCGGACGCAACGAAGGCATGACCAAAGTCTTGTTTGATAAAGAATCTGGTCAACTGATTGGTGCGGGTATTGTCGGCACAAATGCAGGCGAGCTAATTGCAGAAGCAGTACTCGCTTTAGAGATGGGCGCAGATGCAGAAGACATAGGATTAACAGTTCATCCACATCCAACTCTTTCAGAAACTCTAAACTTCGCTGCAGAGGTTGCCGAAGGTACTTGTACGGACATTTACGTACCTAAGAAGAAATAAAAGCACACCCCCCCACTTTTGAATGATTGTACTTAGTCTATACTGCTGATATTTTAACTTCATTCACCAAAGGAATTCATAACCTTAAATATTAAGCAGGATTATCAATATCAATAAACTCATGCAGCAAACCAAACTTGGCGGCAGCAAATTCGCCTAAGGCTTCCACTCCATAACGCTCAGTGGCGTGATGCCCTGCGGCGATGTAATGTACGCCTGATTCGCGCGCGGTGTGTACGGTGTGTTCTGAAATTTCACCGCTGATATACGCATCAACCCCTGCTTCTACGGCTTTATCAATATGACTTTGTGCGCCACCTGTGCACCATGCAACTCGGCGTATGGCGTGATCGCCTGCGTTAATCAAAAGTGGTTTTCTATCTAATGACTTTTCTATTTTATCACCCAATGCTTCAAGACTGGTGTATTCGTCAAATCTGCCAAAATTACCTACGCCCTGCTCATCCATCACATCTTCAATCTGAATACCTAGTCGCTTTGCCAGTTGTGCGTTATTGCCTAATTCGGGATGCGCATCAAGAGGCAAATGATAACCAAGCATACTTATATCGTGTTGTAATAAGAGTTTGAGGCGCTTGTATTTCATGCCCACGATACGTGGGTCTTCCCCGCCCCAAAACCAGCCATGATGGACGACAATGGCATCGGCTTCTTTTTCAATCGCAGCTTCAATTAATGCCTGTGTTGCCGATACGCCTGTAATGATTTTTTTGAGCTTACCTTTGCCTTCCACTTGCAAACCATTGGGGGCGTAGTCTTTAAATTTATCAATTTCTAAAAGCTCATTGATATAACTGGTGAAGTGTTTGAGTGTTGCCATTTTCTACCCTTTTTTGTCTTTAACTGCTTTAATTAATGTCGCTTTCGACCGATAAGACCTATTAACAATAACACACTCAAGAACCCAACAATCAACCAATCGCCCCAACGCGTATAAGGCGTAGCGCCCGTAAAAGGTTGCACTTTTCCTGTGATGATTTTTCGGGTGTAGTTGGGCGCTGTTACAATAATTTTGCCTTTTTCATTAATAATGCCTGATGGCCCTGTGGTGGTCGCACGCACCATATAACGCCCTGTTTCTAGCGAGCGCATACGTGCGATTTGCATGTGTTGTTCAGGTTCTAGTGAGCCTGTAAACCAGCCATCGTGTGTAATATTAATCAGCATGGTTGCAGCGGGTAACGACTTAATTATTTCAGCACCAAACGCATCTTCATAACAAATACTCATCTGCGCAGTTTGCCCTGCCACCTGTAACGTACCGTCATTTTCTCCTGCAACAATATTGGAGTATGGCAAAGTAATCCATTTGTCCATCCAGCGCACATACTCTAATAACGGAATGTATTCACCGAAAGGCACGAGGTGTCGTTTTGAATATATCTGTCTACTATCACGGCTAATAGCCAAGGCACTATTCTCGAACTGATTATCTTGGTTAATATTAAAACCACCGATTAAAATGGTTTGGTTTTTCCTAGTGATTAACTGCTGTAAAGGTAGAATCAAACTATCCATATGATTATTAAAGGCATCAAACAAAGCCGTTTCTGGCCACACGATCAAATCACTGTTGAGACTTTTCTGGGTCATGCTTTTATACAGTTTTATGGACGAGTTTAAGGTTCTTTCTCTATCCAACTTCTCTGATTGCGAGATATTGGATTGCAACACGCTTACGGTGATCGGCTTGCCTGTTTTTTGCGTCCAATCAATTTTTTGTAACGCAAACGCGGTAGTGGTTAACAAGATAATAACCAAGGCAGATAACACACGGATAGATGAGCCAAAACGCTCTTCAACCACGGCTTTTATACTGAGTGATGCATTATGTGGCTCTTGTGCAATATTCACAGTGCGCTTTAACGAGTTACCAAATAAGAAGCTAACTAGCGCGCCAGCGATTAACACGCTCGATAAGCTAACGCCCAACACACCCATGATTGGCGCATACGCCGCAAAGAATGTGTCAATCTGGCTATTACCCAAATAAAGCCATGGGAAGCCTGTTAAAAACCAGCTCCTCGTCCATTCTATCAACACCCATGCGGCAGGGTAAAAGATAAGTAAACGTGCAAAAATCGGTTTGTGCCTGAATAGTGAGGCAACTAATCCAAACAAACCTGTAGTAAGCAAGGCAACCGTTGTTGTAAATAATGCTGTCCCTCCAATACTAAGTAGCAATGGCGCATTGGCAAATTGGAAGGCATAGAACGGCCATGAAGCACCTGCACCAAATAAACCG
The DNA here is from genome assembly GCA_964403815.1 of uncultured Cocleimonas sp. Taxonomy (GTDB): domain Bacteria; phylum Pseudomonadota; class Gammaproteobacteria; order Thiotrichales; family Thiotrichaceae; genus Cocleimonas. The sequence continues at coordinate 2,842 of CAYOHT010000052.1, read as the reverse complement.
ATGCCATACAACCAGCCCAATTTAAAGTACTGTTTTTTATAATTTGCCTTGCTCAGCGCATAAAATAAAGCGGCAGGTGTGAACCACGCAAGCGGATAAATATCAAAAGGTGCAAAGGCAAAAACGGTTAATGCACCCGCGACTAAAACCAGCAGGTACAGCCATTTATTAAAGGGGGAATAAACTTCAGAATGCATTTGAATGAACGCGACTAGCTAGTAGCGCTATCTATTTTGTTAACTTCAAGCAGCTGTATCTTGCGCCCATCGCTACGCAATACTTTAAACTTAAACGGTGTAAGTAACATTTCTTCGCCCTGCTTGGGGATTTTTCCCGCTTTTTGGCTGACCAACCCACCAATGGTATCAAGCTTACCCACGCTCATATTACATTCAAAATACTCATTAAATGCTTCAATTTCGGTATTCGCTTTTACCGTGTAACGCCCATCGCCTTGATCAAGGATATTCTTTTTATCATCAACATCATCATGCTCATCATCAATGTCGCCAACGATTTGCTCCAACACATCTTCGATAGTAACCACACCCGATGTGCCAGAATATTCATCAACAACTATTGCCATGTGGTTTCGGCTATTTCTAAATTGGCTTAGCAAGGTATTCAAATTTTGGCTTTCAGGCACAAACGAAGCGGGACGAAGAATGTCGTCAATATCAAAACTGCCATCTTTAGCAACATAGTTAAGTAAATCTTTCGCCAATAAAATGCCTTCAACATCATCACGATCAACATCAAAGACAGGATAACGAGAGTGACCCGCGTCCATCACCGTTGAAAGGATATCGTGATAACTATCATCCAGATGTATAAAACGAATATTGGCGCGCGGGATCATAATGTCGCGTACTTTGAGGTTATCCACTTGCATAACACCTTCAATCATACTGAGTGACTCAGGTGAAATGATATTACTTTTTTGAGATTGACGAAGTTCGTCGACTAGCTCCTCGCGGCTCGTCGCACCAATATCAAACGTGCTTTTTATCCAGCGTAAATACCACGGTCGCGGCTTGCTTTTACTATCCTGTTGTTTCATTTTTTGTTAGTGGTTCTCGTCACTGAATTCAGGATTATAGGGGTTTTCAAAACCCAAACTCTCCAATATTTTAATTTCTAAAGATTCCATTTTCAACGCTTCATTATCAGTAATATGATCATAACCTTGCAAGTGTAAAACGCCATGAATAATCAAATGTGCCCAATGTTGTTCTATGGTTTTATTTTGCGCTTGAGCCTCTTCAGTTACAATTTTTTCACAAAGCACTAAATCACCCAAATACTGTTGCGAATACTCCTCCTGTAGCTCAGGAATATCTATCGCATATTCAGGGATTTCGTAAGGAAATGATAACACGTTAGTCGCCGAATTTTTATCACGATAAGTCTGATTTAAATTAATCCCCTCTTCTTCATTTACAACACGAATCACAAGTCTTATGGGGTTATCTGAGCGTTGTAATGCTGCATTTGACCATTTTTTTAAATCTTGGGTATTGGGGATTGAGTCAATATCGTAGGGGTTTTGAAGCTCTAGTTTAATCATCCTTTTTCTTAAAATGCTCTTTGGGAGGTTCTTCATGCTCGGCGTATAGCTCAACTATACGCTGTACCAAGGAATGCCTCACCACGTCTTTTGACTCAAAAAAGCTAAAGCGAATTTCTTTCTCGCCTTGTAGAATATTAATCACATGCTTCAAGCCTGAAAGCTGACTTCTGGGCAGATCAATTTGGGTAATATCACCCGTAACAACCGCCGTAGAACCAAAACCTAAGCGCGTTAAAAACATTTTCATTTGCTCAACCGTGGTATTTTGCGCTTCATCCATAATGATAAACGAATCATTCAAGGTACGACCACGCATATACGCCAATGGTGCAACTTCAATCACATTTTTTTCAATCAGTTTATCGACTTTTTCAAAGCCTAACATTTCATATAATGCGTCATACATTGGGCGCAAATACGGGTCAACTTTTTGGGATAGATCACCAGGTAAGAAGCCAAGTTTTTCACCCGCCTCAACGGCTGGACGAACCAAAATAATACGACGAACTTCATCACGCTCAAGCGCTTCAACCGCACAAGCCACCGCCAAATACGTTTTACCTGTACCCGCAGGGCCAACGCCAAAACTTAAATCACTGGTTTGAATACTGCGAATATAATGACTTTGGTTAGGGCCACGCCCACGAATCATACCGCGTTTTGTGCGGATAACGGCCGATGCACTTTCCTTTGCAGACTTATCGTTATCTTCACCTGGCTGCTGGTGATTAGACTCTTGCAGGTATAAATGGATTTTCTCAGGTGCAAGCTCTTCGTTACTGGTTAAAGCATAAAGCTCTTGCAATAAGTTAATAGTTTTTTGCGCTTGTAGCGGCACACCTGTTATTTCAAACTGAAACGCACGGTTATTAATTTGCACATCAAAGTGTGTTTCAATTTGGCGTAAGTGTTGGTCGAACTGACCGCATAAATTGGTTAAGCGAAGATTATCTTCTGGCTCAAGGTGGAGGTTGATTGAGTGACGGTTAGTGTCGTCTTCAATTGTATTTGTTGGTTTACTGGCAATGGTTGTTGTATTCAAGTGGTGTGAGGTTTCCTTAGTTAGACTGTTACAAGTTAGTAATAACTACGTGCCCAGTAGGTTTATAGATACTTTAACATGAATTATAAAAAGCATCATGTAAAGGGGGGGTGTGTTCGACAGGCTCAACAGAACTGTGCTTTTAAAACCTATTATTAGACATGATCTTAACTAGATATTATCTAAACGTATTACAATCGCGCATCATTCCACTTTTAATCCCTTTAGCA
>CAYOHT010000051.1:9602-11155 GCA_964403815.1 uncultured Cocleimonas sp. | reverse complement strand
CGTAGCCTAGCTCTTTTTTGAACTTGCTGGCATCAATCGCGTAGCGCCAGTCGTGCCCTGCTCTATCTTCTACAAAGGTAATCAGGTCGGCTGATTTTTTGCCGTTGGCGGGGGCTGCTTCTGGGTATTGTTTGGATAGCGCTGGATTTTCAGCGAAGCGCTTATCCATGGATTCACACAGCAGATGGATAATATCCATATTGTTCCATTCGTTGTTTCCACCGATATTAAAAATTTCGCCCACTTTATCACTGGCTAAAATCATCTCAATACCTTTGGCGTGATCATCCACATACAACCAATCGCGTACGTTTTTGCCTGTTCCATAAACTGGCAAGGCTTTGTTACGCAAGATATTGGTCAAAAACAAAGGAATCAGCTTTTCAGGATATTGATACGGCCCGTAGTTATTCGAGCAATTTGTGGTGCTGACATTCAATCCAAAAGTATGATGATAAGCGCGCACGATATGATCCGATGATGCTTTACTGGCAGAATATGGTGAATTAGGCGCGTAGACGTGATCTTCGGTAAAGCCTGGCGAATCATCATCTAGCTCGCCGTAAACTTCATCGGTTGAGACATGATGAAAACGGTGGTTTGGCTTTGCGGTATCTTTATTTTCTATCCAAATATTGCGCGCGGCTTTTAGGATATTATGCGTGCCGATGATATTGGTTTCTAAGAAAATATCAGGACCTGATATTGAACGATCAACGTGGCTTTCTGCCGCGAAGTTTACAATCGTGTCGAGATTTTCTTCTACTAATAGCTTTTCAACCAGCGCTTGATCAGCGATGCTTCCCGCTACAAACTTGAGGTTTGGCTTGTCTTTTAGACCATCCAAACTTGGCTCATTGCCCGCGTAAGTAAGCGCATCTAATACGACCACGTGATCTTCTGGATGGTTACGCATCCAGTAATACACAAAATTTGCGCCTATGAAACCCGCGCCGCCTGTTACTAATAGTCTTCTCATAGCTTTTCTCTTTTGCTAACTTAGTTTTCTAACGCAGAGGGTGCAGAGTTTTCGCAGAGGACGCGGATAAAAATACTTTTCTCTGTGTCCTCTGCGAATCTTTTCTCTGCCTTCTCTGCGTTAAAATTATTCCACACCCCCCCACTTTTACATCATGTAAAAGTGGGGGGGTGTGCTTGTGCCTTTATGTTAAGCCCTCTCTCCCTAGCAGGCGGTGTCCTGAGCGGAGTCGAAGGGGAGAGAGTTGGAGAGAGGGTAGAAGCTCAAATATAGTAATGTATTTAAACCTTTCTACCCCCTCCCTAACCCTCCCCTTGCTAGGTGGAGGGGACTAAAAAAATCTAAATCAATTCAGACATCATCTGTCGTAATGCAACGCGCCAATGTTCACTCTTCATATCCAACGCTTTCCACGTTACCGTTTTATCCATCACGCTATAACAAGGTCGGCTTGCGGGTGTTGGGTAATCTGCTGTGGTAATCGCATTGAGTTTAATGGTGTTATCCAAAAGCCCAAGCGCTACGCCTTCTTCCATAATCGCGTACGCAAAATCGTACCAACTTGCCACGCCTG
>CAYOHT010000051.1:0-9502 GCA_964403815.1 uncultured Cocleimonas sp. | reverse complement strand
GTGGAAATTTGCATAAATTGAATATTGTTATCTTTACAGGCTTTGGCGAGATTTGCCGCGCCAGTAGTGTTGATGGCGATAGCAAGATCAACTTCTTCTTCAGCTTTATCAACCGCTGTGTACGCCGCTGAGTTGATGATAACGTCAGGATTAATTTTTGCGACAAAGGCTGTCACCGCATCGGCGTTGGTAATATCCAAATCATCTTTATCAGTAGCGATGCATTCGTAGCCCGCTAGCACGGTGCGTTGTAGCTCGTAGCCTAGCTGCCCGTTTGCGCCTGTGATTAATACTTTTTTCATATTAGCCGTTTTTTTGTTAGACATTATGCAAACTTCTCAGCATCAACAAAGCTTGGCGCTTCGGCATCTTTAGCCGAAAGTATGGGTTCTTTTCCATCAACTAAAGACCAATCAATCGCTAAATCAGTATCATTCCAAAGTACACTACGCTCATGTTCAGGGGCGTAATAATCGGTGCATTTGTAAACAAACTCCGCCGATTCGCTCATTACATAAAAACCGTGGGCAAAGCCTGGTGGAACCCACAGCATGTTTTTATTTTCCGCAGACAGCTCATAGCCCACCCATTGCCCAAAGGTTGGTGAGCTGATCCGCATATCAACCGCCACATCAAAAACAGCACCTTCAACCACGCGCACAAGCTTACCTTGGGTTTGCTTAATTTGATAATGCAATCCACGTAAAATACCGTGCGAAGATTTGCTATGATTGTCTTGTACAAAGTCAAAATCAATGCCATTTTCAGCAAAGGTTTTACGTTGCCATGTTTCCATAAAGAAACCACGGTGATCTCCAAAGACAGCAGGTTCTATGAGGATAACATCGGGGATTTTACTGGGAATAAATTTCATGATGGTTTTATACTTGATATAAGCATTTTTGCAACTATTTTATAGTTAAACCAATCAGTAAAGGGATCAATAGCATGTCTCACAAATATACATCAAATAAATCACTAAAAATATTTTTGGGGCTTTTATTTATCGGTGCTATAACTTTTATTTTCGCACCTTTTCAGTTATCGGATTCCATACAAACTGCCAAAGCCAAAAACACTGACATCAGCCTACACGCTGATTTAACACCCGAAGAAAAAGGCACAATCGCCCTCTTCAAACACAACAACCCCGCTGTGGTTTACATTTCTACAGTAAAGCGCGTTATTAACCCTTACACACGCGATATTCGTGAAATTCCAAGCGGTACAGGTACGGGCTTTATTTGGGATAAGCAAGGACATATCATCACCAATTATCATGTAATTGGGGATAACCCTACCGCGCGCGTTCGTCTTAATAATCAAAAAACTTACACTGCCAAAGTCATCGGGAAAAGCATACGCCACGATATTGCCGTGCTAAAGCTTAACAAGGTCAAAGATCTACCAAACCCCATTCAACCTGGCACCAGTAACAACCTTCAAGTGGGGCAACGTGTTTATGCCATCGGCAATCCTTTTGGGCTTGATCACACACTCACTACAGGCATTATCTCAGCGCTGGGGCGTACTATTACAAATAGCGATATAGATATGGATGACCTTATTCAAACCGATGCGGCAATCAACCCTGGTAATTCAGGTGGGCCGTTATTGGATAGCGCAGGGAGACTTATCGGCATGAACGTCGCTATTTATAGTCCATCGGGTGCATCCGCTGGTATTGGTTTTGCGATTCCTGTGAACAATATTAACCGTGTTGTTCCCAATCTCATTTCCAATGGCCATTTCATACAACCCATCGTAGGTATTAACGCCAACGACACCGCCAATAAACTCATCGTCAAGGAATTGGGTATAAAAGGAGTGCTGGTTTTACATGTAGGCTCAGGTACCCCCGCCGATAAAGCAGGCTTAATTGCATCACAATTAGTCGATGGGGATTTGGTTTTAGGTGACGTGATTCAGGCTATCGACAAAGAAAAAGTTGAAAATATGAACGATTTTTTAAATATCATCGAAAAACATAAACTAAATGACACCATTATGCTGAGCATTTTAAGACAAGGGCGCAAAAAGATGACCTTGCCTTTGACTTTGTTTATGCAGTAGCGATCACTTACGAACCTTAACAACATAAGATTTGCTCATAATATCTTGCAAAAGTACGCCTTTTTTATAAATTAGAAAGAAATTTATCCATACAACTATCTTAAAAAACCCCATGCAAAAACTCGTAGCGATTGCGCGCCAGATTGATTGATACCATGGCATTCGCAGCCCCGCCTTATTGACGACTTTTAAACCCAACGCTTGTTTTCCAAACGAAGCTTGAATAGATGAAGACTCCAATAACGGAATAATAACAAGCCCATAAAGCGCCCCAATTCCAATAATGATAGTGAAGTTTTGCTTATCTGGCAGCTCCAATATGTATTTCTGTACGAGGTAAAACACATATACCAAGCTCATATCAATAAGATAAGCTGCACCACGACGGTAATAATGTAGCTCTTTGCTTAGTTCCTTGCCTTCTGGATTTTGCAAGCTAGTTTCTGTTAAATAAGGAAATACTGCCTCAACTTGTTCGTCATACAGCTCCTCATAATGCTTCCATTTACTTTCCCAGTGAAAGAGCTTATTCAAATAATTAAGAATGGGGGCTTTCACTAATAAGACTTTTTTTCGCAGTGAAATCTCATTAATTTCACTCACAATTTCAAACACTAAATCACTGGCTTGGGAGCGAAACTCTAAATCAACCATTGAAGGGATTGCTTCTAAAAACTGCCAATCACTGACAGTGCTTTTAGTGGCTTTTGTATTAATAATAAGTTTTGTTTGTGTTTCGAGATACTGCCAATCTTTTTCAAGCTTTGCTTGTGCCTCTGCTCCATGGAAGTTTTCTGCTTCTGAATAGTCTTGCTCACCATTAACAGCAAACTGAGCATCTTTTACTGCAGGTACTGTGGGCTTAGGCGTACCATAAGCGGCTTCAAGTTCTTCTAAGACTTGGTTGGAATCAACAGCTATTTCATCAGAGGGTATTTCTGTACTGTTTTCTTCGGTGTTTGTATCAAGAGGCGTGCTATACGGTTTCTCAGATTCGCCTTCTTCATTGCTTGCGTTGCCAAAACCTCCCTCCTCTTGATAAAAGCTTTTATTCGAAACAGTCTCTTGAAATGAATCATCATCAAAACTAATCGGATGCTTGTTTTTTTCAGGCGGTGTAAACCATTGCGGTGATGTCGGTTCTTTATACTCAGAAACTAACTCTAATGCCTCTTTATAAGCCTCGTGCAGTTCCTTAAAACCTTGAGGATCATCATCTGGCTTGGTGACTTTGAGTAATTTAGCGTAAGCCATTTTAATGGTTTTTTTATCGCTATATTCCTCTATGCCTAATATTATCCAACAATTCATACGTGGCGTACCTAGAAAAAGCCATCTTGTTCAAATTTATCTAAGAATACTGCAAACTCTTGTTGGGCATCTTTTATCTGCCTCTCATCTTGCGTATCAAGAATACCTTCAAACCAACGAAGGCTATCTTTTATCGCCTCTCGCTCATCGGATAGCCTGCTTTCAAAAATACGATCCGCACGCGATACTAGGTTTTGATTTACCGCAAGTTCACGCGGATGGAATTTCATTTTCTCCAGTTTATCTTTGGAAGCTTGAATCTCTTTTTCAGAAAGCTCACCAGGAGCATTCTCAATCATCTTGTAATGCTTTTCTCCTGTTGATACAACGGTAATATCCACCTCTAGCAGACCATTCATATCATAACTAAAACGTACATCAACACTTTCTTCATATTTCTTATTTTTAGGGATTTTAACCGTGACTTCACCCAGTTTTATATTATTACTGACAAGGCGGCTTTCTCCTTGGTAAATATCAATCTGAAGCTGCTTTTGGTTGTCACTTACAGTGAAATAACGCTCGGTACGACTGGCTGGGATAATCGTATTACGCTCGATAATAGCGCTAAACAAACCACCTTGATCACCCGTCGCATCACTTTCATTAACGGTCGATGTTCCTAATGAATAAGGACAAACATCGGTAAGCACCACATCGTCCAACATTTTATCTTTGGCTTTTAAGCCTGCCTGAATGGCCGCGCCCATGGTGATAACCAAATCAGGATCCATATTTGCTGATGGCATACGGCGGAACATTTTTGCAATCATGCCGCGGAAGAAGCGCATACGCGTTGCGCCACCTACCAGCACCACTTCATCCAAATCCCAAGGCTTGATTTCAGCATCTCTCAGCGTTGTTTCAACCGGGCTTTGTATACGCGTTAACAGCGGTTGCGCTAAAGCTTCAAACTCATTACGCGTCAGGGTGAAGTTCTCTTTTTGCATTTCAATAAAAGGTTCTAGGTTGACCGTTTCTTGCGTATTCAATAAGCGTTTTAACTGCTCTAACTTTGCATATACTTTTTGTAAATCCTTGCCATCTAGGTGCGACTTTGTCAGATTAAACGTGGCCAAATATTTATTAACGAGAACCTCTAAAAAATCCTCTCCGCCTAAGAAGTTATCACCCGATGAAGCATGTACTTCTAAAACGCCGTCAAAGTATTCCATAATCGAAACATCAAAGGTACCACCACCCAAGTCAATCACCATAAACTGGGTATGCTCTGGCTTCTCGTGTAAACCATACGTCATGGCAGCCGCCGTTGGCTCGTTGATTAATCTCTCAACTTTTAAGCCTGCCAGCTCACCTGCTAATACGGTTGCTTTTCGTTGTGTGTCATTAAAATATGCGGGTACGCTGATTACCGCTTGAGTTATTGTCTCACCAAGATGTTCTTCTGCATCGTCTTTTAGGCTTTTCAAAACCATCGCCGATAGCTCCGCGGCCGAAAAGGTTTTTTTACCCAGTTTAATTTTACGGTCTGTTCCCATGTAGCGCTTAAAAACAGAGGCTGTATGAGTAGGGTCAGTCACTGAGCGTTCACGTGCTGTTTGCCCAACAATAAGCTTGTCATCAGCATCTAAAAATACGGCTGAGGGTGTTAGCCACTCACCCAAACGGTTAGGAATTAACTCTACTTTTCCATCTCGCCAAATCGCACATGCGCTATTGGTTGTGCCTAAATCAATCCCAAGTATTATCATTATTTTTCCTATTGTGCGTTTGCCAACATGTAACAATCAACTTCTGCCATAAGCTTATCTTTCTCATCCTCTGTTATAAAAGCAGAAGTGAAACTATTTCGTGCTAATAACGCGAGCGTCTCTTTATCATTATTTAAAATACCACTCACCGCTTCATAGTTTTCATTTAAATAGCCGCCAAAATACGCAGGGTCATCTGAGTTAATCATCGCTTTTAAGCCAAGCTTTAACATCTCAGGAAGCGGGTGATTTTTCATATCATCCACCACACATAATTTTGTGTTTGAAAGCGGGCAAACCGTTAATGGAATTTGCTCTTTCACCAAACGTTTTACTAATTCAGAATCTTTTAAACAAGTGTTGCCGTGATCAATACGCTCAACCTTCAATAAATCTAGTGCTTCATAAATATACTCTGGCGGCCCTTCCTCACCTGCATGAGCAACAATATAAAAACCTTCATCGCGCGCTTTAGCAAATACGCGTTCAAACTTAGAAGGCGGATGCCCCATTTCGGATGAATCCAGCCCTACTCCAATAATCTTATCTTTATGAGTCAATGCAGACTCTAAAGTTTCAAAAGCAGCATCCTCATCCAGATGACGAAGAAAGCACATAATAATCCCAAAGGAAATATCAAACTGATTTTGCCCATCAACAAATGCTGAGTGAATGCCATTCAAAGCCGTCTCAAACGAAACACCTCGATCAACATGCCCCTGAGGATCATAAAAAATCTCAACATGGCGAACAGTTTCTTTGCTTACTTTTTCAAGATACGCCCAAGTTAGATCATAAAAATCTTGCTCGGTGCGTAAGACATTCATACCTTGATAATAAATATCCAAGAAATCCTGCAACTGACTAAAGTCATAGGCTTTATGCAAAGCTTCTACTGATTCATATGGCAACGTAATACCGTTGCGATCAGCCAGTTTAAACATTAATTCAGGCTCAAAAGTGCCTTCGATGTGTAGGTGTAACTCGGCTTTGGGTAAGCCTTGGATAAATTGTTTCATAGAGTTTAGAGTAGGAAAAGATAAAAGAATTATTTTGCCATGGAGCTGAGAGATAAGCGAGATAATGTTAGAGTGAACCTAGTATCTATCTATATAAAGTCATGGGAATAATAGGTAATGAGGGAAGAACAATACTAAATAACATCATCTAAAAGTGGGGGGGTGTGCTTTCAGATTAACTATGAAGCCTTTGATCTTCTCGCTTCATTTTTAGCCAAATAACACTAATAATAATCACCACTATAAATGGTAAAGCTGCGTAGTTGACCATCTCCCAGCCGAGCTTATGTTGAAGAATTCCTGCTGATAGCGAGGCGATGGTGACTAAGGTAAACACAGCAAAGTCATTCAAGCCTTGCGCTTTTGCCTTTTCTTCAGGTCGGTAAGTTTGCGTGAGTAAGGCAGTTGCGCCGATGAATAAGAAGTTCCAGCTAACACCTAATACAACTAGCGCTGCCCAGAAATGCCAAACGGTTTGCCCCGTAAGGTTGATTGCGACACAAACCACGGCCAACACCGCCCCAACTATAATCACATTAAGCATACCAAAGCGCTGAATAATATTACCTGTGAAGAATGACGGCGCAAACATTGCCAGCACATGCCATTGAATCACAAAGGCAGTATCGCTAAAACTATGCGTGTGATGATTCATTGCCAACGGTGTTGCTGTCATCAAATACGACATAATCGCATAGCCCAACATGCCACAAATAACGGCAACGATGAACAGCGGTTGACTGGCCACATTGACTAATGGACGAGGGCTTACCTGTTCTTCTTTTGAAGACAAAGCATCGGGGAACTTGATAAAACTAATCACTATAAACACTAAAATATAAATAATAACCGCATAAATAAAACCACCCGCAAACGGTTCGCTGGGGAACATGCTGCGCCCAAAGTTGGCAAGATTAGGCCCAACAAATGCGGCAATCACACCGCCAAGCATCACATACGATATGGCTTTGGGGCGGCTCTCTTCGTTTTCACCATATCTACTGCGGCAAAGCGATAGTAAATACCAAAACCATTAAAAATCCCAATCAAAAATGAACCTACAGCAAACAACCAGAACAGATGATTAAACACCGAATAAACCAATAAAGAAGCACCTACAACGCCAAACAAAGTGCCTATCAAGAAACCTTGTTTACGCCCTAGTCTCCCCATTAAGATGGATGCGGGCATACTGGTGAGCATCAAGCCTAAAAACTGTAAGGATAAGGGTAAAGTTACTAAGGATTTATCAGGAGTGAGTGTCAAACACACTAATGACGATGCGGTGATGAGTAGAGATGTACTGCTCATCATTAACGCTTGGCAGAGCGCCAGTAAATAAACAGAAATTGGGATGGTTCTAAATGACATTTTTATATATTTCTATTGATTCAAGTACACGAACAATAGTTCCTATGCGATACTACGTCTACCCCCATTTTTGTAGATTATAGTAACACTAAACAAAAATACAGCTAACTCCTTTTCCCTAGCAGGTAGAGGGGATTAAATAACATCATAAATTTTAATTAGGACAACCCTATGCCTGTTCAACGTGCTTTATTAAGCGTCTCTGATAAAACTGGTTTACTCGATTTTGCTAAAAACCTTCATGCTCGCGGGATTGAGCTACTTTCAACCGGCGGCACTGCCAAGTTGCTTAGTGATAATGACGTACCTGTGACTGAAGTTTCTGATTACACGGGCTTCCCTGAAATGATGGATGGGCGTGTTAAAACGCTTCACCCAAAAATTCACGGTGGTATTTTGGCACGCCGTGGCACGGATGATGCTGTGATGGAAAAGCATGATATTCCGGGCATTGATCTGATTATCGTCAACCTTTACCCGTTTGCAGAAACTATCGCTAAAGAAGATTGTACCTTAGAAGATGCAATTGAAAACATCGACATCGGTGGGCCAACCATGGTGCGTGCGGCAGCAAAAAATAATGCACACGTGACGATTGTTGTTAACCCTGCTGATTATAATTTAGTGGAAGAAGAACTCGAAAATAATAATGGCAAAATTTCAAAAGATTTACGCTTTAAATTAGCTGCCCGCGCGTTTGAACACACGGCACAATACGATGGCATGATCGCAAATTACTTAGGCGCGATTGTTGAGAATGACAATAAGCCTCTTACGGCAGGTAAAAGCGTATTCCCAACTACATTTAATGCCCAGTTTAAATTACAACAAACCACGCGCTACGGTGAGAACTCACATCAAAAAGGTGCGTTTTATGTGTCGGGCAATCAAACAGGCGCAAATATTGCAACCGCTAAGCAACTGCAAGGCAAAGAGCTTTCGTACAACAATATTGCCGATACCGATGCGGCGCTTGAATGTGTAAAACAGTTTGATAACCACCCTGCCTGTGTCATCGTAAAACACGCGAACCCTTGTGGTGTGGCGATTGGTGATGATCTTCTTGATGCGTATGAACGTGCGTTTAAAACAGATCCTGAATCTGCCTTTGGCGGCATTATTGCTTTTAACCAAAAGCTAACAGGCAAAGTAGCAAAAGCTATTGTTAAAAATCAGTTTGTGGAAGTGATCATTGCGCCAAAAGTGACTAAGAAAGCTAGCAAGGCAGTATCTGCCAAACAGAATGTACGCTTATTAGAATGTGGAAAATTTGAACACGCCCAACCACGATTAGATTACAAACGCGTCAATGGGGGTTTATTGGTTCAAGATGCTGATTTAGATTTGTTTGAGAAGTTAGAAGTAGTGACAAAACGTAGCCCAACCGATCAAGAAATGGCTGATCTATTATTTGCATGGAAAATCGCAAAATTCGTAAAATCAAACGCCATTGTTTACTGTAAAGATAATATGACGATTGGCGTAGGCGCAGGTCAAATGAGCCGTATAAATTCGGCTCGAATCGCAGGCATAAAAGCTGAACACGCTAATTTAGAAGTGGATGGCTCTGTAATGGCATCCGATGCCTTCTTCCCTTTTCGGGATGGAATTGATGCGGCCGCAGAGGCAGGAATAGTTGCGGTGATTCAACCCGGTGGTTCAATGCGTGATGATGAGGTTATTGCAGCAGCAGATGAGGCTGGAATGGCGATGGTTATGACAGGGATGCGGCACTTCCGCCATTAGATGCTCCTAAAACAGTGCTTTAGAAAGATCTAATTATTTTTTATAAATATTTAACTTTAGGATTTAACTATGAATATTATGTCACTCGCTATCACACTTCACGTTCTTGCCATTGTTGTTTGGGTTGGGGGAATGTTCTTCGCCCATCAAGTGATGCGCCCTGCCGCGGTTACTACGCTTGAACCGCCACAACGCCTCCAACTCTGGGTTGCAGGTTTTAAACGCTTCTTTCCTTGGGTTTGGATTTGTATAGCGACAGTGTTAATTAGT
>CAYOHT010000050.1:0-11213 GCA_964403815.1 uncultured Cocleimonas sp. | reverse complement strand
ATAAATAATCCAGTTTTTACAAGTGGAATGTTGGTGTAGAATGCCGACACAAACAAATTCAAGCTATTGAAGCTCTCATGCTTCAATATCAAAATATCAGGAGAAATCATGTCAGAAGTTACACGCGAGCAGGTTGATGCGCTATTAAAAACGGTTCAAGAGAAATACCTTGAGCAAGATTTGCTAGCATCAAATATGGTAAAAGACGTTGATATAAAAGGCGACACCGTTTTTGTTCGTATCGTGCAGGGCTATCCTTCAGGCGAATACCGCGAAGAATTAGCAGCTGAAGTGAAAGCGGTACTAGAAGCTGATGCAGGTATTGCAAAAGCAGAAATTACTGTAGAACAGGATGTTGCCGCACATGTTGTGCAAAAAGCTTTAAAGCGAATTACGAGCATTAAGAATATTATTGCTGTTGCTTCGGGCAAAGGTGGCGTGGGTAAATCTACGACATCAGTCAATATTGCATTGGCACTTGTGGCAGATGGCGCAACGGTGGGTATGTTAGATGCGGATATTTACGGCCCTAGTCAGCCACGCATGTTGGGCTTGAGTGGTCAGCCAGAATCAAAAGATGGCAAGACCTTAGAGCCAATGGTTAATTACGATATTAAAGCCATGTCGATTGGTTTCTTGGTAGAAGAAGATACGCCGATGATCTGGCGTGGCCCGATGGTAACGCAGACGTTAGAGCAGTTACTCAACGATACAAACTGGGGAGATTTGGATTATCTAATCGTTGATCTACCTCCAGGAACAGGCGATACACAACTGACGTTATCACAAAAAATTCCAGTAAGTGGCGCTGTTATTGTCACAACGCCTCAAGATATTGCTTTGCTAGATGCGCGTAAAGGTCTGAAAATGTTTGAAAAAGTTGAAGTGCCAGTATTGGGTGTGGTTGAGAATATGAGCATTCATATCTGTAGCGAATGTGGTCATGCAGAACACATCTTCGGCAAAGGCGGCGGAAAACGCATGGCGGATGAAGCTGAAGTTGATTACTTGGGCGCACTGCCACTGGATTATACAATTTGTCAGCAAGCTGATGAAGGCAAGCCAACGGTTGTTGCAGAGCCAGATAGTAAAAATACTGAGCTTTATAAAGATATTTCTCGTCGAATGGCGGCGAAGTTAGCGGGGCAGGGTAAGGACTACAGTACGAAATTCCCTAACATAGTAATCCAGAATACATAAATAAGTATTTTAAAAGCACACCCCCCCACTTTTACATGATAGATTCATAACATCATGTAAAAGTGGGGGGGGTGTGCTTTTTTATTTATATAAATCTTGTTTTGCCTATGGAATAAGGCATGAACTTATGGTTTCATAGCGCTTATGAAACTATTAAAACGTACACAATTATCTCTCCTTACTTTTTCTTTTCTTATTTCCTTGTTTACCCTAGCAGGATGTTCTTCTGCAGGCGTTAAAGGCTTGGTTGAACCGCCTAATGTTCAGGTGCATAAAGTTGAAATGGGTAAGTTTAATTTAAGCGGCGGCACGGCAACGTTCGTTCTTGATATTCAAAACCCTAATAAATTTCCCATTCCGTTGGCTGGATTTGATTATGGGCTGAGTTTAAACGGTGTACAGGTTGCGCGCGGTGATAAAGAACAGCGTGTGACAATAGCGCCAGGTGGTAGTCAAAAAGTGACCGTTCCACTAACCTTAAGCTTTGCTAATATGATCAATATGTTGCCGGGCTTACTTCGCAATAGAACAGTTGATTATCAATTAGGCGGATCAGTGCATTTGCCTTGGTTTAATATTCCATTCCAGCGTTCTGGTTCTGCGAATCTTCGCTAGCATCTTCCAAGCATCTAAAATAAAGTAGAAAACAAATATGAGTATAAAATCCGATAAATGGATTCGCCGCATGGCGCAAGAGCAAGGCATGATCGAGCCATTTGAGGCAGGTCAAATTCGTGAAGATAATGGCAATAAAATCGTATCCTACGGCACATCAAGCTATGGCTATGATGTGCGCTGTGCTGATGAATTTAAGATTTTCACCAATATCAATTCAGCGGTCGTTGACCCAAAAGCATTTGATGAGAACAGCTTTGTCGATATTCAATCCGATGTTTGTATTATTCCGCCCAACTCGTTTGCTTTGGCGCGCACAGTAGAATATTTTCGTATTCCACGTAGCGTGTTGACGGTGTGCTTGGGTAAGTCAACCTATGCGCGTTGTGGCATTATCGTAAACGTCACACCGCTAGAGCCTGAGTGGGAAGGGCATGTGACGTTGGAATTTTCAAATACATCACCGCTTCCTGCAAAAATTTACGCTAACGAAGGTGTGGCGCAGATGTTGTTTTTTGAGTCGGATGAGGTTTGTGAAACATCTTACAAAGATCGTGGTGGAAAATATCAGGGTCAGAAAGGCGTAACGCTACCTAAAACGTAAAACATGCCCTAAAACTAGGGGGGTGTGCTTTAATATCTTCACTCGTCACCTGAGTTATGCTGAGGTGTCTATACATAAAAGTATGCAGAGCAAGGCGCATAGCAGTTGAAAAAAGATAATACTTGAAGGATAAAACAGATGAATTCAGAAAAAGTCGTTTTTGCATTTTTTATCGTTTTAGCGCTAACGCTAAACTTTGGTTTTTTCTTAGGGGGGATGGATAATGCCAACCACCATAATATTTACGAGCTATTTGCGGCGATTGTTGTAAGTCTTATATCCACGGTTCTAAAAGTGGGGGATCGCACCCATATTGGCGCGGTATTCTTGGCGACCAGCTTAGTGGCTGATCTTCAATTAATTGCTGCTGCCATCGTCTGGGGTGTTGTTGCCAATGTTTACAATGAGCCCTTGTCAGGGCACGCGCTTGCAACCGTTGTATCACTTTCAGGTGGTGCATTATTAGCGAATATTATTTCTGTAATCTTATTGATGGCAGAAACTGTTTCGGTACGCAGATAGAGGCATTTCAATATCCAAACCATGCCTAACTTAATATACATTCTCTTTAGGCGACTTCGCTCGCCTTTGATCTTATTGGTTATTGTCTATGCGGTTTCTATCATAGGCTTTGTGATTATTCCCGGTGTTGATGATAACGGTCAGCCATGGAAGATGACCTTTTTCCATGCATTCTATTTTGTCAGCTTCATGGGAACAACCATTGGTTTTGGTGAGATACCTTATGCCTTCACCAACGGGCAACGTTTTTGGGCGCTGATTACGATGTACGGAACCGTTATTTCATGGCTGTATGGCATTGGTGTGTTATTGAGTGTGTTTCAAGACTCTGTTTTCTTAAATCAGATGAGAACCAATAATTTTTCTAAGCGTATTAAAAATATACGTGAGCCTTTCTATATTATTTGTGGTTACGGTGATACGGGTGCCCAACTTACGAAATCACTTGCCAATGAAGGGATTCTATCAGTTATTGTTGACCCCAATGCAGAGCGTATAAATGATTTAGAAGCTGATGATTTTTTGGTTCCTCCTTTGGGTCTTTGTGCTGATGCAGCTCAGTCTGAAACCTTAGAAATGGCGGGTATTATTCACCCATGGTGCAAAGGTATTGTCACCATAGCGAATGATGATACCGTCAATTTAACAGTTGCAGTCGTGGCGCAGTTGTTGAATCCAAAACTGCGTTTGATTGCGCGTGCCGAAACACCCGAAGCCGAAGCAAATATATTATCCTTTGGTGCGAACGAGGTTATCAACCCGTTTGAAACCTTTGCTTCTCGTTTATCATTGGCTTTGCAATCCTCAAGTTTATATTGTCTTTATGACTGGACGACGTGTGCATCAGGCGCAACGATGAATGAGCCGCCAATTCCAGCCTCGGGTAAGTGGATTATTTGTGGATTTGGTCGTTTTGGTAGTGTCTTGTATGAGCATCTTGATGATAGTGATGTATCGCTGAGCATTATTGACTCAGATCGTGCGCGCCGTGATCTTCCTTCTGGTTCTATAATTGGTCGCCCTACAGAAGCACCAACGCTAAAAAAGGCAGGAATTGATGATGCGGCCGGTATTATTGCAGGCACGGATAATGATGCTAATAATCTTTCAATCTTGTTAACTGCTTCAGAATTAAACTCGGATATATTTCGCATAGCACGCCAAAATGAAGATAAGAATAGCCATTTATTCCAATCGGCAGATTTTGAAATGTTAATGCAGCGCGGCAGTATTGTAGCAAATACGATTTTTGCTTTAATTCGCACACCGATGTTGGGTGATTTTCTGCGTATTGTTTCGCGGTTTAAAAATGAAAAATCTGGGGAGATTGTTAGTCGGATTATTGCTGTAGTAGAAGATGATATACCTAAGCTTTGGGAGTTTAAAGTTGGAGAGGAAGATGCGCCAGCATTATTTAAAACCATTCAAATACGTCAAGTAATGGTTGGTGAGCTTTTTCAAGGTGAAATTCTACATGGGAAAAAAGAGCGCGAAAGGCCTTTGTCTGCCATACCGTTATTTATGAAGCGAGGAGACAATAATGTGCTACTTCCTGAGGATGATCGGATCATTAGAGCAGGTGATAGACTCTTGATGTGTGGAACACGAAGCGCACATCGACAAATGCAGCATTTATTATCAAATATAAACTTACTGGAGAATGTACTTAGCGGCGAAGAAATTCCTACAGGTATTATTTGGCGTTGGATGACAGGAAGGACATTAACAAAAACACTTTCATCATCATCATCATCATCATTATTATCAACAACATCATCAATAAGAGAAGAGGACATACGGTGAATAGTCAGAAAAAAATTAGCGTTGTTTTTGTTTGTATGGGTAATATCTGCCGCTCACCTACAGCCGAGGGTGTGTTTCGTCATGTGGTGAAAGAACGAAACTTGCAAAATGTGATTAAGATAGATTCAGCAGGCACACATGCTTATCACATAGGCGAGCCACCTGACTCGCGCTCACAAGCGACGGCTAAATCGCAAGGGGTTGATTTATCAGCACAACGTGCGCGCAAGGTTGAAGCGATAGATTTTGAGCGTTTTGATTATGTGATCGCGATGGATCGTTCTAACTATGAAAATCTCAAAGAACTAGCGACTGCAGATCATCAAGAGAGGCTACATCTGTTTATGGATTTTACTAGTACTTGGGATAATGCTGAGGTTCCAGACCCATATTACGGAGGCGGTGATGGTTTTAAAAATGTTTTTGATATGGTGCAATCAGCCTCAGAAGGATTGTTAGAGCATATTATTAAAAACGACCTTTAGGTTTCAACGTGAATAATAAGAGGTAGTTTAAATAATTAGCACAAAAAAAGCCCCACAGACATATAGTCAGTGGGGCTTTTTTATTAACTAAAATGACTCTTATTTATCAGTATCAGGTTTTGGCTCTGATGGTTTGATCTCTGTTTTATCCTTACTAGCAGTTTTACGCTTCGTAGTGGTAGTCGCTTTTTTGGGAGTGACCGTTTTCTTTGTCTCAGAAGCTTTTGTTGTTTTAGCAGTAGCCGCTTTTTTGGCAGGTGCTTTAGTTGTTTTAGCTTCGCTTGGGCTAGACTTTTTTCGAGTTGTCGAGGTTGTTTTTGTCGTTGCAGCCTTTTTCTTTGATGCCGCTTTCGCCGTTGCTTCAGTTTTTGGTGTTACTGATTTTTTAGTTGCTTTAGCTTTTGGTGCAGCTTTCTTTGCTGTAGGCTTTTTCGCTTCAACTTTTGTTGAATCAGCTTCTTTAGTGCGCCGCGTGGTGGTTGATGTAGTTGATGCTGTTTTACTTTCAGTTTTAGCTTCTTTTGCAGGTGCTTTTTTAGCCTTCACGGGTTTATCAGATGCTTTCTCCGTTACAGGCTTCGTTGTTGTAGTGCTTGTTGTGGCTTTTGCAGGCTCTGTTGTGAAGCTCACTTTCTCTGAAGTAGCATTGTTCTTTGGTGGTTTAATCGCCGATGGGATTTTAATTTCTATCGGTGTTTGATCATTTGAAGAAGATACATCAGCTTTATTTCCATCTTTTTCAGGTTTGTTTGTAGCTTGCTTTTCATTGCCTCGGTTTGGCTGAGGTCTCTTCTGTGGTGCTTTGTTTTTAGCATCAGTTGGAGTTGGAGCATTTTGCTGATCAGTAGCTATCTTGTTTTCAGTTTGCTGCTTTTGATTGTTATGTTTATTGTCGTTTTTATTAGCACGGTTATTCGGTTGTTTTTGTTGTTTCACCTGAGGTTTTTTGTTCTGCCCCTGTGAGTTGTTACTCTGATTGTTTTGATTACGGTTCTGACTTTGATTCTTATTATTTTGATTTCGCGGCTTTTTATTTCGATTTTGATTGTTAGAGTTGTTATTTGAACTGCGGTTGTTATTAGAATTAGCGTTTTTGTTACGGTTATTATTTCTATTACGATTATTCGAGTTTCTATTACGACTATTTGAGTTTCTATTTGCAGGGCGTTCGCGCTTCTTTGGCTCTTCTTTCGCTTCTTCTACTTTCTTGCTTCCAAATAATGCGCCAAAAATACGTTTAACCACACCTGGGTTTTTCGCTTCAGCTATTGCTTGTGGTGATGGAGCAGGGGTAGCAGGTTGAACATTGTTCACAGCCGCTACCTGTACGTCTTGCGGTAGGGTTTCTTTAGCGCTTTCAACGTGTGCTTCTGGCTTTGTTACACGTTTGTAGCTGTTTTGTGCTTCTTTAATATCCGCTTCTTTGTAACGGATAATTTCATAATGTGGCGTATCCAAATCAATGTTTGGAAGCACTGTTAATTGAAGATTATGACGCGCCTGAATATCAGCTAATGATTTACGTTTTTCATTTAGGATAAACGTAGCAACTTTGACGGGCGTTTGAGCAACGACTTCCATGGTGTCGTCTTTCATTGCTTCTTCTTCCATTAAACGAAGAATAGACAATGCCATTGACTCAATACCACGAATCGTACCTTGACCACTACAGCGCGGACAAACAATCTGGCTTGATTCGCCCAATGATGGGCGCAAGCGCTGGCGAGACATTTCTAACAAACCAAAGCGTGAGATACGACCAATTTGTACACGCGCACGATCGACTTTTAGGGCGTCGCGTAAACGACGTTCTACCGCGCGTTGGTTTTTATTTGGTTGCATATCGATAAAATCGATAACTACTAACCCACCTAAATCTCGCAGGCGAAGCTGTCTGGCAACTTCATCTGCCGCTTCTAGATTAATATTAAGCGCTGTTTCTTCAATGCTACGACCTTTGGTAGCGCGCGCAGAGTTGACATCAATCGCCGTCATCGCTTCAGTATGATCGATAACGATAGAGCCACCCGAAGGTAGTGTCACTTCACGGTGGAAGGCTGATTCAATTTGGTGCTCAACTTGGTATCGGCTGAACAGCGGAACGGTATCGGTGTAATGCTTTAGCTTTTTCAAGTTATGAGGCATTACCGCATTGATAAAGTCATGTGCTTGTTGATAAACACGTTCGTCATCAATAATGATTTCGCCCACATCTTGACGGAAGTAATCACGCAAAGTACGGATAATGACATTACTTTCTTGATAGAGCAGGGTACCTGGAGGCGTTTGCTCGTTGGCATCTTTAATCGCCGCCCAAAGTGTTTTGAGGTAATCCATATCCCATGTTAATTCTTCTAGCTCACGACCTACGCCAGCAGTACGCACGATTGCACCCATGCCTGTATCTAGCTCTAGTTGGTCTAGTATTTCTTTAATTTTGTGACGATCTTCGCCTTCGATGCGGCGCGATACGCCGCCTGCACGAGGGTTGTTTGGCATTAATACCAAGTAACGACCTGCAAGGCTGATTTGTGTGGTAAGTGCCGCGCCTTTATTGCCGCGTTCTTCTTTATCCACTTGGACGAGAACTTCTTGTCCTTCTTTGATTACATCTGCAATTGATGGGCGACCACTGCTATTGTTGTCACTTTTTTTGCCGCCAGACTTTTTCTTTGTTTTTTGGTAATACTCTTTTGATATCTCTTTGTAGGGTAAAAATCCGTGGCGTTCTGAGCCATAATCTACAAATGCGGCTTCCAAGCTTGGCTCGACACGAGTGATTTTACCTTTGTAAATATTAGCTTTCTTTTGAGCGCGGAAGGGATGTTCAATATCAAGATCGTAGAGGTATTGTCCATCGACCATTGCAACGCGGATTTCTTCTTGTTGTGTAGCGTTTATTAGTATTCTTTTCATGTGTAACGTTTCCTGTTTTTATTTTGGATGGTTTTAAAACCGCTCCAAATACAGCTCACGTTTTGCCAAATCCTGAAATACACCAAGCACGAATGTTGAGGTATAGGTTTATCTACTTTCATTACGCGGTTTATTATTATAACTAAAACAATAACTTACTGCATGTAAAGCATTAAGAAGTACACAGAAAACTTTCAGCTCATGTTTTTTATTATAAAAAAAACATGGTCTTTAAGAGTATTTTTAAAAAGTTAAGGTTGTTATTACAAGTATTACAAGCCCGACCCTGTTGTTATTTTAAGCCATCACAGGTTATTTATTTTCAAAAATATGTGTATCTAAAACAAAGTTATTCACTATTTTATTACTTAACTTTGTTTCAAAAATCTTGTTCTGATAAATATGCGTAAACAAATAATTGTTATCACGTTTTTATCAAGAGGTGGCAAGGAGCTGCGTCCTTAAAGTGTTTACTTGTTTGTCATTTCGACCAAGTAAACTTTATTTATTCCCAAGCTACCAAAATTTAAAGCGGTAAAACTTGAGTATTTAATCTGTTCATAATACTTATGAAAAAACCATAAGAATCAGCTCCCTACTATACCAATATAAATCTGTTTATTCAACAAGATAATCTTGTTGTATTCAGAGAAGTATGTAAACTTTCAGGCATGGAAAACTCGCCTCAAAATTCAAATAATGCTAAAAAGCAATCTGCTAGATTTGTCGAGGTAACAAGCGCGCACGCAGGGCAACGCATTGACAATTATTTGATGCGTGAATTAAAAGATGTGCCTAAATCTTATATCTACCGCATCTTGCGAAAAGGTGAGGTGCGAGTAAATAAAAAACGCATTAAGCAAACCTATAAATTATTAGAAGGCGATACGGTGAGAATCCCGCCTGTGTTTTTGCCCGAAAAGGCTAACAAGCCTACTGCACCAGAATCATTGCTCAAAGCGATAGAAGCTTCTATTATTCTTGAGGATGATGATTTGATTCTGATTAACAAACCCTCCGGCATGGCGGTGCATGGTGGATCGGGTGTGCGTTATGGTTTGATAGAAAGCTTTCGTCAGTTGCGCCCCAATATGCCATTTGTTGAATTGGTGCATCGTTTGGATAAAGAAACCAGCGGTATCGTGATGTTGGCAAAAAATCGCCCTGCTTTATTAGAACTGCATGAGTTATTAAAAAATAAAAGCCACGGCGTTGGGATTGAAAAACATTACCAAACCTTAGTGAAAGGGCAGTGGCGAGGTGGTGAGCGCCACATCAAAAATAATTTACAACGCGAGCAAGGCAGAAAGCAAAAGGTGCGCGTGGTTGATAATGAAAACAAAGAGGGAAAAGCTTCAGAAAGTATTTTCACGCCCATCATCAAATACCCAAATCATACGCTGTTAAAAGTAAAGCTGATTACAGGGCGAATGCATCAAATTCGTACTCAATTGGCTGAGCTGGATCACCCGATATTGGGCGATTCGCAATACGGTGATTTTACGTTGAATCGTGAAGTAAAAAAGCAGTTTGGATTAAAGCGATTGTTTTTACACGCGTATCACCTTAAATTTATGCTGGCGAGTTCGGGTAAGCGTTATGATTGTGAAATTGCACTGGCAGATGATCTGCAGAAAACGATAGAGAAACTAGAGATAAATAAATGAGAGATATGGGAAAATATAGCTTATTGGTTTTTGACTGGGATGGAACATTGTTGGATTCTCAAGCGCAAATCGTCAACTGTATGCAATCAGCTATTAATGAATTAGATTTAGAGCCACGCAGTAATGAACAAATTACTAACATTATCGGCTTGGGATTAGAAAACGGGGTAGCACAGCTTTACCCCGCGATGGACATGAAACTCGTCATAAAAGCGGCGCAAACTTACCGTGAACACCACATCTATAAAGATAAGACCCCCACGCCATTGTTTGATGGTGCAAAACAAGCACTGACAACATTGCGTGAAGCAGGCTACGATTTGGCAATCGCTACAAATAAATCTCGCCGAGGTTTGGATAAGGGGTTATCAGACACGGGCTTAAACGATTACTTTCCCATTACGCGTTGCGTTGATGAGGCGCATCCAAAACCCAACCCACAAATGCTAGAAGAAATCCTTACCGACCATAATCTCCAAGCCTCCAAAGCCCTAATGATTGGTGATAGCGAATACGATTTACAACTTGCCAACAATACCAAAGTAGATGGATTGGCCGTGAGTTATGGCGTGCATGGCTTGATGCGCTTGCTCAAACAAGACCCGGTTGGCTTTATTGATAAAATTGGGCAATTGCCAGATTGGTTGGAGAATCACGGTTGAGGTTATTTGTTTTATAAGTGTAAAAAGCACACCCCCCCACTTTTACATGATGTCTCTGCATAAGTTCTAGCAGTCGTTGGAAACTAACGAGCTATCATTCAAAAGTGGGGGTGTGCTTTGATAAATGTTACACTTCCCATTTTTATCACTTTTAAAACAAGGCGCATACCATGTCAGAAAAATTCACTACTCCTACCGATAAAGTTTGTTACGGCATTGGCCGTCAGTTCGGTGATCAGTTTGCTAATAATCCTTTTAAAGAAATTAGTATCGAAGCACTTCAGGCTGGGCTTGCGGATGCGCTTAATAAAGTGCCTAGTCAAATCCCTGAGGCTGAGCTTGAGGCAGCGTTTGCTGAGGTGAACGAAGGGCTTGAAGCAGAGAAACAAGCGGGTGCTAAAGATATTATTGATGAAGGTATCGCATATTTAGAAAAGAATAAGGAACGCGCAGAAATTATTGTGACTGATTCTGGTCTTCAGTATGAAGTTATTACAAAAGGTGATGGAGAAAAGCCTTCAGAAGCCAATGTCATCAAAGCGCACTACAGCGGATTTTTGATTGATGGCACGAAGTTCGATAGCTCGTATGATCGTGGTGAGCCGCTGGATATTCCTGTGAAAGGCGTTATCCCTGGTTGGACGGAAGCGTTGCTACTGATGCCTGTAGGCTCTAAATGGAAGCTGCATATTCCGCAAGAACTGGCTTATGGATTGGCGGGTGCGGGTGAGATTCCACC
>CAYOHT010000049.1:0-11271 GCA_964403815.1 uncultured Cocleimonas sp. | reverse complement strand
CCAGCAACCGTAGGCGTGATGGCAGTTGGCGACTACGTGTTTAACACAGGCGAAAAAGAAAAAATGACAGTGGTTTCTGGAGCAATGACGATCAAATTCACAGGTACGAGTAAAACACAAACCTTTAATGCGGGTGAATCATTTGATGTTGAAGCAAACAGCTCGTTTGATGTGAGTATTGCCACAGAAACGGCTTATTTATGCCTCTACGGATGATATAAATGCTATTTTAAAGCACACCCCTGTTTTTTGCCACTTTGTATTTATGAAACTATCGGAGATCACATGACCACCAATATCGGAACCCCTTTATCCCCAACCGCAACTAAAGTTCTTTTCTGCGGTGGCGGCGAACTTGGTAAAGAAGTGGTGATTGAATTACAACGCTTTGGTGCAGAAGTGATTGTGCTTGATCGTTATCCTGATTCACCCGCGATGCAAGTAGCGCATCGTAACCACTATGTTTCAATGACTGATGGCGCGGCGTTACGCAATATTATCGAGCTAGAAAAACCTGATTACATCGTCCCAGAGGTTGAGGCGATTGCGACAGATACTTTGGTCGAATTAGAAAATGAAGGCTTCCACGTAATACCAACAGCCAATGCCGCAAAACTCACCATGAACCGCGAAGGTATTCGTCGCCTAGCAGCAGAAGAGCTAGGCATTAAAACATCACCTTATAATTTTGCAGAAACCCGTGAAGAGTTTGATGCTGCGGTGAAAGAAATTGGAATTCCCTGTGTGATCAAACCTATCATGAGTTCATCAGGCAAAGGACAAAGCACAATACAATCAGAAGCCGATATAGAAACCTCATGGAATTACGCACAAGAAGGCGGACGCACTGGCGCGGGTAAAGTCATCGTCGAAGGCTTTGTTGATTTTGATTATGAAATTACCCAGCTCACCGTTAGGCATTTGGATAACGACAAGGTAGTCACTAGCTTCTGCGAGCCAATCGGTCACGTACAAGTTAATGGCGATTATCGACAATCGTGGCAACCCCAGCAGATGACAGAATCAGCTTTAGCCAAATCACGTGAGATTGCCGAGAAGGTTACCAATGCATTAGGCGGTCGTGGCATCTTTGGTGTTGAGCTTTTCATCAAAGGCGATGATGTGATTTTCAGCGAAGTTTCACCACGCCCACATGACACCGGAATGGTGACGATGATTTCACAAGATTTGTCGCAGTTTGCACTACACGCACGTGCTATTTTGGGATTACCGATTCCTAATATCCACTTTCACGGCCCATCTGCCAGTAGCGTGATTTTGCCAGAAGGTAATTCTAAGCAAGTCATCTTCAACAATATTGATAAAGCACTACAACAGCCAAATACGCAAGTACGATTATTTGGAAAACCCGAAGTACAAGGTGAGCGTCGCATGGGTGTAGTATTGGCAAGAGATGAAACGGTTGAGAAGGCAAAAGAGACTGCAATAGCTGGTTCTAGCGCTATTGATTTTACGTTTTAACTAATAACTCCCTCAACTCCAAGCTTAACAATAGTGTAAAGATGAAATTTTCTGCCCATTATTTATCGATCATTTCTTATGATTCACAATCACAATTCGATTAGATTATTCCCTAATCCACTATCGTTGTATGTATTTTATATACAACAAGCATTCGCCAAACAAATCATCAACCGCCATTCATTCAGCGGCGGCGCAATTAATGATACCTTGATAAGAATTAGCCCTACTAAAACTAACCTTAATACGTTATCATTTCGCGCCATTAATAGTGCTACATTAGTATTCACTAATATTACATAGCTCAATAGTAGTTGGAGACGCTAAGGTGAACACCTTTTGGCAACATTTATTCCCTTTTTTAAGCTGGCTACCATCAGTTAATAAGGGCTCCTTACGCGCTGATTTAATGGCGGGGCTTACTGGCGCTGTTATCGTTCTTCCTCAAGGCATTGCCTATGCCTCTATTGCTGGTTTACCACCGCAATATGGTCTTTATACGTCGATGATTACTCCCGTTGTCGCGGCATTATTTGGCTCTTCTCTTCATTTGATTTCTGGACCAACGGCAGCAATTTCTATCGTTGTGTTTTCGGCACTAAGTCATCATGTTGATCCTGGTACACCAGAATTTCTTGGCCTTGCGCTCACACTTACCTTTTTAGCGGGTATATTTCAGTTACTCTTCGGATTAGCTCGTCTTGGCTCTTTGGTAAATTTTGTCTCACATACTGTTGTGGTTGGTTTCACCACAGGTGCAGCAATTTTGATTGCCACCAGCCAGCTCAAATATGTATTAGGTTTTCACATTCCCCGTGGTGAGTCATTTATCCATACATGGATGGATATGTTTGAACAGATCCATGATATTAATTATTACATTCTCACCGTTGCCTTAGTGACATTAATAACAGGGCTTGCTGTGCGCAAGTACTTTCCAAAAATGCCTTATTTATTGATTGGAATGATTGCGGGCGGCATAACCAATATTCTCATTAACGGTGAAACTAAAGGTGTTGAGGTTGTAGGAGCTATCCCGCGTGGTTTACCACCGATTTCTTCACCTGAGTTTTCATTTGAAACATTGAAGTTATTAGCACCAGAAGCATTTGCGATTGCCTTGTTAGGCTTAGTTGAAGCCGTTTCAATCGCACGTTCTGTTGCCGCTAAAAGTAAACAACAGATTGATGGTAGCCAAGAGTTTATCGGTCAAGGCATGTCGAATATTGTAGGTAGCTTCTTCTCTAGTTATGCGGGTTCTGGCTCGTTTACACGTTCTGGTATCAATTATGATTCTGGCGCTAAATCTCCGCTTTCTGCCATTTTTGCCTCGTTCTTTTTATTATTGATTGTGCTGTTGATTGCGCCTGTAACGGCATATCTGCCCATTGCGTCAATGGGCGCTTCAATATTATTAGTGGCTTACAATCTGATTGATGTAAAACATATAAAAGAAATCTTGCGTTTGAGTAAATCAGAAACGGCAATCCTACTTACCACCTTCTTCGCCACCCTATTTCTTGAGCTTGAATTTGCTATTTATATGGGCGTATTGTTATCGCTAATGTTGTTTCTTAACCGCACTTCAAACCCACAGATTGTATCACTAGCACCTAACCCAAAATCGTTAACCCGTTCATTACAAGATGTTGCTGAGAAAGATTTAGATGAATGTCCTCAATTAAAAATTATTCGCATTGATATGTCGATTTACTTTGGCTCACTTGCGGCAATACAAAAAGAGTTTCACAAGCTAACCAAGGCTGGATATCGTTATATTTTAGTCGACGCAGGTGGCATCAACTTTGTTGATATTGCAGGTTCTGCAATGCTAGAACAAGAAGCTAAGCGCATTGAGGAAGTTGGTGGTGGGCTTTATTTTTACCATGTCAAAGACAGCGTTTTCAAATACTTACTACGCAGTGATGCATTTGAACATATTGGATCTAGCCACTTCTACCCTGCGAAGAAATCTGCCATCCAATCAGTCTTTACATTACTGGATGAAGATCAATGTATTTCTTGTCCAAAACGAATTTTTCAAGAATGTTCAACCGTTGAACGATAACCCGATAACGACTAA
This sequence comes from uncultured Cocleimonas sp., assembly GCA_964403815.1. GTDB lineage: Bacteria > Pseudomonadota > Gammaproteobacteria > Thiotrichales > Thiotrichaceae > Cocleimonas. Next base: position 7,706 of record CAYOHT010000049.1, on the reverse strand, counting down.
CACAAACCACACTTAAACGACCTATAATCATGACACCGCCAATCGACACAAACACTGAAAACCCTTCACCTTCAAAATCACTTCTCAACAACAAAGATTTTATTAAAAAGATTATTGCCTTAGGTATTTTCGCACTGTTAGGACTTTATCTTGCGTCTATCTCACCGAGCATTACCATTGCTTGGGTTGTCGCCCTTTTAGTATTGACGATTTATCTCTTCGTGTTTGAAATTGTCGATATCGATGTTGCCGCGATTAGCATTATGGTACTGCTGGGTTTAAGCACTCTATTTGCCCCCTACATGGGATTAGAAAAAGGTTTAGTTGATTCGCATCATTTGTTTGATGGCTTTTCCAGTAATGCGGTTATGTCAATTATTGCGGTGATGATTATTGGTGCAGGCTTGGATAAGACAGGCTTGATGAGTAAGGTTTCAAACTTTATTTTAAATATTGGTGGCACTTCAGAAACGCGTATTATTCCCATTGTATCAAGCACGGTTGCGATTATTTCATCGTTTATGCAAAACGTGGGAGCTACTGCACTATTTCTACCAGTCGTATCGCGCATATCTTCACGTGCCAAAATACCCATGTCGCGCTTATTAATGCCGATGGGATTCTGCGCCATCTTAGGTGGAACGGTAACGATGGTGGGTTCATCGCCTTTGATCCTCCTCAATGATCTTATCAAAACATCAAACGATGCATTGCCTGATGATCAAAAAATGGAACTCTGGTCGATCTTCTCAACCACACCGATTGGTTTAGCATTAGTCGCTACGGGGATTCTTTATTTTGTTATCTTTGGACGTTTTGTATTACCCGCGGCGTTAAAACAAAAGATGAAGATGGTGCTGCCAGTGGCGAAGATACAATGGATTACTTCAATGATGTTTATGGTCTTGATTATCAAATACACGAAGTGGTTGTAACCGACGACAGCGAGTTTGTGGGTAAGCGACTTGATGATATCGAAGACACCTACGATATTCGCATCATTGCTACCAAACTACCGGGGCAAGAAACTCGCATCGGACCTGGCGCCCTCGATAGAGATACAGGAATACAAGCAGGTATGGTATTGGGTATTGTTTCCGAGTATCGCGACCTCACTCGATTTTCCAAAAAACTTAAACTCAAGGTGCGTGATCAGTTACGCACCTTTGCCACTGATTTATCATCAGATAAAGCGGGGATCGCCGAAGTCGTTATCCCACCTAGCTCACACCTTATTGGTAAAAGCGCCCGTGATATTTGGTTACGCAAAACACACGGCGTTGCCATGGTTGGATTATATCGTGATGGCGAGACCATGCACGAAGATGAAGACATCCGTAATATGCCGTTTCACTCTGGTGACACCTTGGTGGTACACACGACATGGGAAGCACTAAAACGCCTTGAACAATCACCCGATTTCGTCGTGATCACCACAGAATATCCTCGCGAAGAAGAGCGCCCCCAAAAAGTGGGCTGGGCGCTACTCTTTTTTGTGACTGCACTCGCGATGGTTTTACTCACCGACATGCCTCTATCGGTTTCATTATTAACGGGCGCTATCGGCATGGTTTTATCAGGCGTGATTAATATTGATGAAGCCTATCGCGCGGTATCATGGAAAACCGTCTTCCTACTTGCCAGCTTAATTCCATTGGGTATTGCTGTAGAACAAAGCGGTACGGCTAAATGGATAGCAGACCAAACTATCTCTGTGATTGGTGATATGCCAATTTGGATGATTCAAACCGCGATTGCAATATTGGCCACCTTCTTCACTTTGGTCATGTCCAATATTGGCGCAACGTTACTCCTCGTACCTTTGGCGGTAAATATCGCAATTGGTGTGGGTGCTAACCCTGCGGTATTCGCTTTGACTGTTGCAATCGCGACTTCAAACTCATTCATAATCCCAACCCACCAAGTAAACGCTCTAATCATGGGTCCTGGTGGCTATCGTGTACCTGACTTTATGAAAGCAGGAAGCATTATGACCATTTTATTCTTGATGGTGATGATTGGGATGATGAATTTGATATTTTAACGTCCAAACTATATTTTCATATATGCATCGTTAAATGATACGGGTCACCATTAACCTAAGTGTGACTTCACACCTATAAGAACCTACCTGAAATTAAATACACCTTATTCTTTAAGGAGCTTATTAGTCAGTTAGAACTTAGCGCAGAAAAACTGTCGATATTTTTCACGAAATGAGACGTAATAGTTGTTCTATTGCGCCGATCTTCGTGGAAAATACCGGCAGTTTTGGCAAGCTTAAAAAAATTGGACTTAATCAGTTTCTCCTTAAGTACATAAAATACAATAATGGTATAACAACTAGCGTTAAAACCGTCGATACCAATATTCCAGATATAAGTGTCACCGCAAGACCACCAAAAATAGGATCATCCAGTATAAAGAAAGCGCCCATCATTGCCGCGGCCGCAGTCAATATTATAGGCATAGCACGTACTGCACTCGAATTAATGATAGCTTCTTTCAAATCCATACCAGACTTAACTTGCTCATTTATGAAGTCAACCAACAATATAGAATTACGTACAATAATCCCTGCTAGTGCAATCATGCCGATCATCGAGGTTGCGGTAAACTGCTTATCCATCAACCAATGCGCAGGCATAACCCCAATCACGGTTAATGGGATCGGTGACATAATCACCAATGGCACAACATAAGAGCGGAATTGAGCAACAATCAATAAGAAAATCATTAGCATTCCTACACTGTAAGCGATTCCCATATCACGGAAAGTCTCAAAGGTAATCTGCCACTCACCATCCCATTTTATATTGTAAAAATATGGGTCATCGGGTGGTGAAAAATAGTGTTGATCTACTGATTTACCATACACTTCAACAGGCAAATCTTTAATACCTTTTGAAATATCAAACATTCCGTAAAGTGGGCTGTCTGTGTCCCCAGTCATATCGCCTGTAACATACACAACAGGTAATAAATCTTTGTGATTGATTGAATGTTCGCGGGTACTTTCTACAACATTAACGATCTCAGACATCGGCACTAAAGCACCTGACATACTGCGTACACGCAAAGATAAAATAGATTCAATTTTATCTTTGTTCTCAACAGGAAACTCTAAGCGAATCGGAACAGCATATTTAAGGTTTTTACCGTGCAGGAATCCAACATCTTCACCGCCTAGCACGGTACTTATGGAAGATGTAATTGCTTGTTGTGAAACACCAAGAATTGCTGCTTTTTGACGGTCTACTTTTACCAATAAACGCTTTTGTGGCGCTTCAACGCTATCATCTACATCTTCTATATCTTTGGTAGATTCATAAATACTGCGCACTTGTTTGGCGGCTCGTATCTGTCCTTCATGATCCAAACCGTATATTTCAGCAACAATCGGCGACATCACAGGAGGACCAGGAGGGACTTCAACGACTTTCACATTGGCATTATGCTTCTTCGCCACATCTTTCAAAGCGATACGAACCGCAAGTGCAATTTCGTGGCTCTTGCGATCACGGTCATCTTTATCAATTAGGTTTACTTGGATGTCGCCCAAGTTAGAGCCTTTACGTAAATAATACTGACGCACTAAACCATTGAAATTTATTGGTGCAGCAGTACCTGCATATATCTGAAAATCACTGATTTCTTCAACATCATTTAATTCGCCCGACAGCTCGGTTAATACACGTGATGTTTGTTCCAATGTTGTACCTTCTGGCATATCAACAATAATCTGAAATTCTGATTTATTATCAAATGGCAGCATTTTCAAAACCACTTGTTTAAAGGGTGCGAATGGCATTGCCAAAGAAACTGATAAAGCAATTAAAATAGGAATGACAATCCACAAGAAACCAAAGCGTCTACGCCCGCCTTTCTTTTCATGCAAAAAAGGCCCTAGCACTTTATTGAAGAAGCGTTTAGAACGTGATTCCCCTTCGTCGTCATGCGCATGTTTACTAAAATCTACATTAGCTAATACTTTATTCGTCATCCAAGGTGTAACGACATAAGCAACACCCAGTGACAACAGCATGCCCAAACTCGCATTAATCGGAATTGGACTCATGTAAGGGCCCATCAAACCTGTTACAAATGCCATAGGCAATAATGCCGCAATAACCGCGAAGGTTGCCAAAATAGTTGGCCCCCCTACTTCATCAACCGCAATCGGAATAGCATCAACAAGTTTTCTGCCACCCAACACCATATGGCGATGAATGTTTTCAACCACAACAATGGCATCATCCACCAATATTCCAATGGAAAATATCAACGCAAATAATGAAACTCGGTTAAGCGTAAAACCATATACCCATGAGGCAAACAACGTTAGCGCCAAAGTAATCACAACAGCTGTGCCTACAATAAATGCTTCTCGCAAGCCCAGTGCTAGCCAAATTAACGCGGCAACTGCTAAAGTTTCTATAATTAGTTTATTGATTAACTTATCGGACTTAGACTTTGCAGTCGCGCCATAGTTACGTGTAACAGTGGCATTTACACCTTCAGGAATAAACGTGCCTTTCAATTGTTCAATGCGCTTAATGGCATTATCAGATACTGAAACCGCATTCACACCTGGCTGTTTCGCAATCGCAATCGTTACTGCCGGCGACATTATTCCCGATTTTAAACCAATATGATTAGCATTTTTTGTTGTTCCAAAACTAACGTAGGATTCAGGCGAATCAGAGGTTTGTTTAATGGATGAAACATCACGCAAAAATACAGGCTTTCCGTTAGAAATACCTACGACTAAATCACCAATTTCCTCCTCATTACTTAAGAAGGTACCTGCAATGACTTGCACTTCCGTATTATCTCTAACCAATGAAACTGCGTCCGATGCCGTATTACTCGCACGTAAAGAATTACGTAGATCATCCAATGAAATATTGTAACCTGCAATTTTAGCGCTATCTAAAAGTACATGTACCACACGTTTTGAGGCACCTACAGTGTAAATATCGCGTGTACCTTTAACGCGCTTCAGCTCGGCTTCAATGGCATGAGCTACTTGTGATAACTCATACGCACCCCGCTTTTCATCTTCGGTCCAAAGTGTCAGGGTGACGATAGGCACATCATCAATACCCTTAGGTTTTATTAATGGCATGCCAACACCCAGATTTTGAGGCAACCAATCTTGGTTAGATGCAATTTTGTTATATAAACGAACCAAAGCATCTGTTCGATCTAAGCCAACTTTATATTGCACCGTCAGCATCGACATACCCGGCATTGAAGTTGAATAAATATGCTTAATTCCCGATATTTCAGAAAGTACTTGTTCTGCGGGTGTGCTCACCAAATGTTCTACTTCAACCGCACTAGCACCAGGGAAAGGAATAAATATGTTCGCAAAGGTTACATTGATTTGTGGATCTTCCTCACGCGGAGTTACCATCACAGCGAAAGCCCCCAGCAACAAAGCGACTAACGCGAGCAAGGGTGTAATTTCTGTTAGTAAAAACTTCTTAGCAATTACACCTGAAATACCCAACTTTTTAGACTGTTTTTTATTAGTATGATCAGTCATGATTATTGCCTTCTGCTTCTACACCTTTTGCATTTAATTGTTTTAGATACAGCACTGCATGCACAGGGTCTATCGCAATTTTCTCACCTGCATCTAGACCTGCCAATATTCTAATGTTTCCATTATTGGTTAATTTCCCAAGACGAACTTGCCGCAATGAAGGCACGCCTTTTTCACTAATAACATAAAGTCCTGTCACTTCACTGCGATAAGCAATAGCCGCTGTAGGAACGACAAGCTGCTTTTCTTTTCCCACTTCAAAACCAACTTTCACAAAAACACCAGGGAATAAGCCCTCAGGTGCAGAGTCAAAAGAAAGCCGTACTTTAAAAGCATTCGTTAATGCATCAGCATACGGAAAGAATGTAATACCCTTAGCCGCAAGACCAATTTTATCATCGTTAATATAAATTCTAGCTGAGTTGTGCTTTCTCACATTAAGAATTAAACGCTGAGGGACATGCGCAACAGCACGCATTTCTTTTAATGATATTCCTGTCATAATGGCTGAACCAGTAGAAACCACCTCTCCTAATTCAACATGACGCTCTGTAACGATACCGCTATAAGGCGCTATAACCTCAGTATAACCTAACTGTTGACCTGCCTTTGAGAGACTTGCTTTAGAGGAAGACAAACTCGCCTTGGCAGAAGTCAAGTTTGCCTTTGCAGATGCTAATATTGACTCAGCAGCAACTCGTTCTGCTTGTGCTGATTGTTGCCTAGCTTTAGCTGACTCAACACGAGCCAAAGTTGACCTCATATTAGCTTCAGCTTGATCATATTGGGACTTACTCAATATACGTTTTTGATATAAACCTTTCACCCGCCCAAATTCAGAACGAGCAACAGCATAGTTTGCTTGCGCCTCTCTTATTATTGCTTGTGTTTGGGCCATTGCTGCTGTTGCACGGGAAATAGATGCTTTAGCCGTATTCATTCCAGCACTAGCACCACTTATTGAAGCTTTTGCCTGATTTACACCTGCTTTAGCTTCAAGTACGCCTGATTTTTGATCTTGCGATGAAATACGTGCTATCAAACTACCTTTTTTTACATAATCACCAACATCATAACTTAGCTTACTTATTAAACCTCCTGTTTGCGCAGAAACTGTACTCTTATTTACAGCCTCAATCTGTGCATCTAGTTGATGGTAATCTGTCACTTCTTGCTCTACTGCTAATACGGTTTTAAGCTCAGAAATCTCTGCATTTGCGACTAAAGGTAGCCCTAAAGCGACAAAAACACTCACAATAGAAAGTTTATAAGTAAAAGGCATGTTAAAATACTCATCTAGGTAATCTGTTTAATTGGGTATAATAACAACCTACATTAGAGTTGTCTAATATAGATTGGTTAGCCTTACTTTACAGGTAATACATATAAAATAAACGGCCTAAAAAATAATAGTGATAAAGGTATATTAATAATGAAACTAATAATAAAAAATAGTCTCACAAAAAAAATAATCACAGTTGCAGCCATTGGTTCCTTGGCTCTTCTTGTAAATATTGGTGCTAATGCAGAAATCTACAAATGGACAGATGCTAAAGGCGTTGTACATTACACGGCAAATAAACCCACCCAGAAAAAGATTAAAACCGAAAATATTGAAGTGAAAATTCGTAATGCTGCCGGTAAATATAAAAAAAATGCCAATGGGACAGCGAAAAAATCACCAGCAAGATCAACAAGCTCAGACGAAGGTGACAAAGAAAAAACAAAAATGGCAGGCCCCGATGCTGCTTTAGTTTCTTATTGTAAAACGCAGCGTAGCAACCTCACTGGCTTACAAGAAAACTTCAGAAATATCTGGCAAGGAGCGGATGGTAAGAAGAAAAAATTAAATCAAGAAGAACGAAAACTTAAAATAGACCTTTTACAAAAGCAAATCACTGAAGATTGCTCTGAAGTTTAAAGTACTTATTCGGTGGCTATAAATCTGTTATAGCCACCTTAAGGGAGACTGATCAAGCCCCATAAACTCTGGCAACGCCAAGTTTTCAAGTTCGAGGCATTGATTTTCAGCATAGTCATTCTATGGTTCAAATCACGAAGAAATTGAGAACTTGGCTAAGCCGCGTTAGCTAATATGAGGGGGCTGACTTACAAGGCATCAACTCCGTTGTTATAATTTTTGCGAAGGGAACAA
>CAYOHT010000048.1:8551-11475 GCA_964403815.1 uncultured Cocleimonas sp. | reverse complement strand
TTATGATTTTTGCGAAGGGAACAACCATTCTCAAAAACCATGCCTAGGATTTGATGCCTTGTAAGAGCCAGCAGAATTTTATGGGACTTGATCAGGCTCTCCTTAATAGTACACCCCCCTAGTTTTAGAGTATTAATAAACATGTAAATCTATCAACATGGAACAATCACTCTACAGTTATCTGAATTCAACACTATTCCATCCTTCAAATTAGAAAAAACAACAATTCTTAGGTATGATGCCCTTCATTATTTACAGCGCATAGTTTAATGAGGATTACGATGAGAAAAGGAATTATTCTTGCAGGTGGAAGCGGCACGCGTTTGCACCCACTCACGCAGGTGGTTAGTAAACAGTTAATGCCAGTTTATGATAAGCCGATGATCTATTATCCGCTTACGGTTTTAATGCTATCTGGCATTCGCGATATTCTTATTATCACTACGCCTCACGATAGCGAACAGTTCCAAAAACAGCTCGGCGATGGCTCTAAATGGGGCATCAATATTCAGTATGCAGTTCAACCTAATCCTGAGGGATTGGCGCAAGCGTTTATTATTGGGCGTGAATTTGTTGGTAATGAACCTGTTACGCTTATTTTAGGTGACAATATTTATTACGGCGAAGGCTTATCTGAGCGTTTACTCGCTTTATCAAAACAAGAGTCGGGCGCGACTGTTTTTGGCTATTATGTACGCGATCCTGAGCGCTATGGTGTGGTGGAGTTTGACAAAGACGGCACAGCACTGAGTATCGAAGAAAAACCTGAAAAGCCAAAGTCAAACTATGCGGTAACAGGGCTTTATTTTTACGATAACGATGTGCTGAATATTGCCAGAGACATCAAGCCTTCACCGCGTGGCGAGTTAGAAATTACCGATGTCAATAAGGTCTATCTTGAGCAAGGCAACCTAACGGTCGAAATGCTAAGGCGTGGCACTGCGTGGTTGGATACAGGCACTCATGCATCATTATTGGATGCGGCAAACTATATTTGCGTAATTGAAGAGCGCCAAGGTTTAAAAATCGCTTGCCCTGAAGAGATTGCTTGGTTCATGGGCTTCATCACAGCAGAAGATTTATTAGCCTTAGCTAAGCCTTTGCAAAAAAGCGGTTATGGTCAGTACTTGATTGATATAGTAAACGCGGGGTTACACGCATAATGAATGATTCAATCACACATATTTGTCGGATCTGTGAGAATACAGAACACAACACTAGCTACGAAGTACGCGAAATGATGCTGGGCTTGCGCGACATGCACACTTATTTTGAATGTGCGAGTTGTGGTTGTTTACAAATCGCCAACGTACCTGACAATATTCAAGAATATTATCCTAATGAAGATTACTATTCTTACGATGCGGTAAAAGCCGTTTCAGGCATCAAAGGTAAGTTGATTAAAATGCGTGACCGCTATGCGGCAACGGGTAGCTGTTTTGTAGGGCGCTTAATGCAACGTATTCAACCGCATGACAAATTACCATCACTGCGCCATGCGAATGTGACACTTGATTCTAAGATTCTTGATGTAGGTTGTGGTGCTGGGCATCTTTTGCATTCGATGCAAGAAGCAGGCTTTAAAAATCTATTGGGTATTGACCCTTTTAACGCCAAAGAATTAAATTATGATAATCGTTTAAAAATTGAACCAAAATCCATCCATGATATGACAAGTGAAAATGAATGGGATTTGATTATGTTTAATCATTCCTTCGAGCACGTTTTTGACCAACACGATGTATTAGAAAAAGTCATGACATCATTAAAAAGTGGGGGGGTGTGCATGATTCGTGTACCTACCGTGACTTCATGGGCTTGGCGCAGTTATGGTGTTGATTGGGTACAATTAGATGCGCCACGCCACCTGTTTTTGCACTCCTTACAAAGTATGAATACGTTAGCAGAACAAAAAGGCTTCAAACTTGAAAAGGTTGTTTATGATTCGTTTGCTTTCCAGCAATGGGGTAGCGAGCAATACAAAAAAGACATCGCTTTGCATGATGAGGATTCTTATGCGGTAAACCCTGATAAATCGCCCTTCTCTGAGGCTGATATTCGCGAATTTGAAGCGCACAGTAAAGAGCTGAATGAATCAAAGTCTGGCGATCAGGCCGCTTTCTATCTTCGTAAACCTGCTTAAATAAATGGGTAACACACGATGAGTAAAAAACAAAAAGTGTTGGCCATCGCTTCACCTGGCGGACATTGGATTCAGCTTAATAAAATCTGCAATCCTTTGGAAGACCGTTTTGATGTGGTTTATGTTACGCCAGGTTCGCAGTATTCATCGGCAAAAAAAAGCAGTCGCAGAATTGTTAATATCACTGATGCTAGCGCTACTAGCAAACACAAACTCATTCCATTAGCATTTCAACTTATCATGCTATTTATAAAAGAGCGCCCTACGGCGATTATTTCAACAGGTGCAGCACCTGGTGCGATTGCTTTTTTATTAGCGAAAGTTTTACCTATTAAAACTATTTGGGTAGATAGTATTGCCAATACGGCTGAGATTTCTCGTTCTGGGCGTATGGTTAAGAAACATGCTGATATGGTGATTACACAGTGGGAACAATTAAGTGATGGCGAAAATATTGTCTACCAAGGGTCAATATTGTGATTTTCGTAGCCGTCGGCACACAATTCTCCTTTAACCGACTTGTTCAATACATGGATGAATGGGTGGTTTCTGATGAAAACACAAATAACGAAACCGTCATAGCGCAAGTCTCTGATGGTGATTACCAGGCCAAAAGTATCGAAACCCAACCCTTTATGGATGGTGAGCAATACAATAAAAATATTCGTGAAGCCTCAGTTTTTGTGTCTCATGCAGGTATGGGAAATATTATTAGCGCACGTGAACAACAAACACCGATTATTGTTATCAACCGTCAGCACAAACTTGGCGAGCATCGTAA
>CAYOHT010000048.1:0-8451 GCA_964403815.1 uncultured Cocleimonas sp. | reverse complement strand
AGCGCGCATGAAGACAACCAAACCTTTCGTAATGGGTTTTTACGCAGTAGCTACACATTCGTTTTTCTTTTATCACTGGTTTTTATTGCCTTATGGCTTGCGCTCAGCCCATTCATTCGAGACTACTCTTTTGATGGAAAAATTGAGCTGAATTACTTAATGTTTGCAGGTATCGGCATTCTATTTTTTAATTTTATTATTTTAAATAGCACCTACTTAAAAGCCATTCAAAAAACGGTAATCGCCGTACTCAGTCAAAATGCGCTCCCAGCAACAACCTTGCTTATTGTTTTGGGTTTATTTTGGAATAGCTTCGGCAACAATCAGCTTTATATCAATCTTTATACTGCCTCGTTAGTGTTTGCAGGCGTTATTGCTATCTTTCTAACATGGTCGCATTTATCGATAAAAGATAGAAAGTCATCTCAAAGCCCACCCTTTAGTGAGTTATTTAAAAAGTCGATACCCTTAGCACCTGTCGCTATTTTTTCATTCTTAATGATTTTTGCAGATACCATTATGGTGAGCTTCTTTTTACCCAATGAAGATGTAGCTCTGTACAGCATTGCAGGTAGAATCTCGTTTATTGTTTTGTTTTTTTTAGGTGCTTTAGAAGCCACAATTTACCCAAGATTACTTAATGTTTATAATCAGAAACCTACGCAGTTACACGCGTTCTTCTGGCAGTCTACCGCGTTAGTCATTGGTGTGGTTTTAAGTGTTACGGCAGTGATGTATTTTTTGTCTGATTGGATATTATATGTGTTTGGTGAAGGATATACCGATGCGAAACAAGCGCTAGGTTTATTGCTTATCGCGCAGTTCTTACGCGCTGCCAGCATTACCTTTTCGTTTATGTTTATCATTCGTGAAAAAGTGCGTTACTTAAATATTATTTTAGTCATCGCATTAATTATTAACCTAGTTTGTAATGTTATTTTTATTAAACTGTACGGCATTGAAGGGGCGGCGTTGGCTACATTAATCTCTAATGCCATATTACTCTTATCCGTATTGACACTGTTTGTAATGAATAAACTTTTAAAAAGTCCTGAGAAATCTCAAGCAAAGGGAGAACAAATAGCGTGATTATTCGTATTCTTGCCATCTTGTTTGCGTTATCGATATTCATCCCTGTTGAATTTCATTATTTAGTAGGGAGTTTGCGCATTGAAGTCTATCGTGTAGTGCTTGGGCTTGCACTTATCTATGCATTTATCAATATTAATCAAATTCTTAAGAAAGCCGATATTATCGATATTTTGTTATTTTTCTTCGCTCTACTCGCCTCCGCAAGTTTGATATACAACCACGGTTTAAAAGATGGTATTGAATCATCAGGCATTTTGATTATAGAAGTTTTAGGCTCTTTTTATTTAGCGCGTTTGTTTGTCACAACGCCCAAAAATTATTATCAAATTAATATGCTGTTTGCGACCATACTGGCAGTATTGTTAGTTTTCTCGCTATACGAAGCTTTTGCAAAACATCGTATTTTGCATGAATGGGCAAAGAATATTACCGATCATGACTCTTTAGATTATCGACTTTATACACACCATTACATCCGTATGGGGATTATGCGCACTACTAATTTATTTGCGCACCCAATTCTTTATGGAACGATCGGCGCTATTTTCTTCCCTTTTATTGTCTTATTAGCTTTCTTTAAATTTAAGATTAGCAACGTAGTTAAAGCGGTCGCCATTCTTCTTGGAATGTTCTCAACACTTTCTTCTGCGCCTTTGTTAGCAGTTGTATTCCAAGGTATGACGGCAGTGGTTACACGCTTCTGGGATGGTGGGAAGCGCTTTTGGTTTGGCTTTGGTTTTGTGGCGTTATCTGGAATGGTTTTGGTTGATACAATTTCAAACCGTGGCTTCTTTAAAATCCTCATTTCACATATGACCTTTAATGCCAATACCGGTTACTATCGCTTATTACAATGGAAGTACACTATGGATGACATAGCCGATCATCCACTCTTTGGTATTGGGCTACATGACTGGACACGTCCTGCTAATTTGAACAACAGTATTGATAGCTTCTGGTTATTGATGACATTACAGCACGGTATTATTGCCAGCTTCCTTCTTCTGTTTCTTTGTTTATATGCAGTGTTCAATGTTTTGAATCGTTTGCATAAACATCACCCTGCAACACGTTGGATGGTAAAGTCATGGATTTTAGCCTTTATGTCTTTAATTCTAATTGGCTTTACAGTAGATTATTTTGGTAAGATTCAACCACTGTTTTTCTTTGTTCTAGGGTCGATAGGTTGGGCAAGAAATGCGCCTAAACTCAATCAAATTCTAGCTAGAATGACGCAAAGAGCCCAACTGAAAGACAAACAAAAAGCATAGCACTGTACATCGTACTGCACAAAGGGGAAGATCATGAGAGCAAGATTCATCAATCAAAACATGTTTATGGTGCTTGTGCGTTTTCGTGACACCCTGCTTCGCGCAAGAACATGGTATTTCCGTACCGTTTACGGCATGAATATCGCGCCTGATGTACGTTTATCATTCAAATCGCGTATCGACAAAACCAATCCAAAAGGTTTAACCATTGGTGAAAAGACCATGGTGACATTTGATGCCATTATTCTTTCTCACGACTATGCATCACGTCGCCATGACGCAAAAACCGTTATAGGCACACATTGCTTTATTGGTTGTGGTTCCATCGTTATGCCTAATGTAACCATTGGTGATCATGTCATTGTAGCGGCAGGTAGCGTGGTGACAAAAGATGTACCCTCCAACACCATCGTTGCTGGCAACCCTGCAAAAATAATCAAAGAAGGCATCGATACTATTGCCTACGGCATGTTATCTGAAGAGTATCTTGCCTCTCAGGATACAAAAAAATCATGAGTGTCGATATTATTCTGGTTTCATACAATACCGCAGAATACACAAAGCGCGCGATTGAGTCTGTATACGCCGAAACCCACGACACTGATTTCAATATCATTATGGTTGATAATGATTCTAATGACGGCTCTGAAGAATTGATTGCAGAAGAGTTCCCAAAGGTTGAAATCATTCAAACAGATGCAAACTTAGGTTTTGCAGGTGGCGTGAATGTTGGGGCAAAAGCTAGCAATAGCGAATATGTTTTATTGCTTAATCCTGATACGGTCATTCTTGATGGCGCAATTGATAAGCTGATGGCATATGCCGAGAAAACACCAAGCGCAGGGATTTGGGGCGGCGTAACGCTCAATGATGATCTAACGCTAAACCCAAACAATGCACGAGCGCAGCTCTCGTTTAAAACATTATCTTTTATGGCATTAGGCTTAAGCAAAATATTCCGCGACAGCTGCTTTTTTAATGAAGATAATTACGGTTGTTGGGATAGAAAAAGCGAGCGCGAAGTTGATGTCATCACAGGCTGTTTCTTTTTAACGCCACGCCCATTATGGGAAAAACTAGATGGCTTAGATGAAACCTTCTTCATGTATGCCGAAGAAGCAGATTACTGCATCCGCGCCATTAAAAAAGGCTACCAGCCACGCGTAACACCTGAAGCCCGCATCATTCATCATGGCGGCGTAAGCGAAACCAATATCTCAGGAAAAATGCTTAAACTCCTCAAAGGCAAAGCAGAACTGATTAACAAGCATTACGCGAGCTGGAAAAAACCACTCTACAAAGGTTTATTACTTTGGCATGTTTTTAATAAAACCATGGCGTTAAATTTACTCAGCCTTTTCAAGAAAAGTAAAATCCCAACAAGGGATGAGTGGCGAATTGTTTATAGCCAGCGCAAAGAATGGCTAAGAGGATACCGTTAGTGGCTACCATAATCGTCCCAGCCCACAACGAGGCAAGCGTCATTGAAGACTGCCTCAATAGCATTATCAATCAAGATGACATTGACCATATCATCGTGCCATGCAACGGTTGCGCCGATAACACGGTTGAAATAGTAGAAAGCAAATTTCCTAGCGTTGTTTGTTTGGATATTGAAAAGCCCTCAAAAACCAATGCGCTCAACGTAGCCGAAGAAAAAGCAAAAGAGTTAGGCGTTACCTACCCAATTTTCTATATTGATGCCGATACTCAACTAAGCGACAACTGTATCCCACACATTACAAAAGCCTTAGAAGCTGAAGACAGTGAAACACAACTTGCGGCACCTACACCCATTATCGATACGCGAAAATCATCATGGCTAGTGCAAACCTACTATCGTGTGTGGACACAGCTTCCATACATTAAAGAAGGCGTCATAGCGACCTGCAGTTTTATTGTTACAGAAGAAGGACGCAAACGCTTTGATGTATTTGCCGATGTCATTGGTGACGATGGCTTTATTCGTTGCCACTTCAAAAACAAAGAAATCGCCAACATAAAAGGCGCTGAGATTTATATCACCGCACCACGCGATATTTTCTCTTTAATCAAAATCAAAACCCGCGCTCGCCTTGGTAATATGGAATTAATTGCGCGCAAAAAATGCCCTGTACAAGAAGCAAAGCATTATGGCAATGTCATGCGCTCGCGACTATTCAGCAAAGATTTTTTACCCACCAGTGTTTATATTCTAATTGCCTTGTTTATTCGTGTACGAGCCAAGCAACAGTTTAAGAACCTTGACTCATACCAGTGGGAAAAGGACACATCTTCTCGATAGTTTTACCAACCCATCACAAACGAAGAACTCTCACGAAAAGACAAGTACTGGAAGTTAAATGCCACTTATCCTAATAAATTCATATTTGATCAGAATAGCTACCCTAGACGAATATGTCCGTTATACAGTGGTAGCTACTATATTAACTCTCCGTTTTGTAAAAAAACGTTGTAAACGCTATATTGCAATATTATTCAAACCTGTTGTTGGTAATGTTGGAATAAGATGATATCTACAAGGAATATTGAGAGCCTTTCACTAGGTTGTGAATAATAAAAGGCCTCTAAGGAATCAAATCTTCATGAAGAAAACATTGCTTAAACTCTCTATTTTATTTGTATTGATAACTACTGCGCTATGGTTTATGGGTAGTTGGTGGCATTACACCTGCAATATTAAAAATACCTGTGGCAGTGATACTCCTATACAAAATGTTTCAACAGACAGTGATACTAAATCAGATATTCCTATAATTCCTCCAGTAAGCATAGATACAACAGATACTGATGTAGCAACTATAAAAGATACAGACAATGATGGTTTAAGCGATGCGAAAGAGGATAAACTCGGCAGTGACCCATTATTAGTGGATACCGATGGTGATAGTATTCCTGATAATGAGGAAGTGGGTTCAGATTACACGAATCCACTAGACACCGATCAAGATGGCATTATTGATGTACTCGACCTAGATGATGACAATGATGGAACCTCTACATTAATTGAAGAAAAAGTAGGCACTAGCGCTTTGCGTGCCGACACAGATGAAGATGGTATCAACGACACCGATGAGATTGGTAACAATACAAATAAGCCTCTGGATACCGATGGTGACAGTATTATCAATGCTTTGGATACTGATGACGACGACGATGGTTTAGAAACGTCGGCTGAAATACTACTTGGCACCAACCCATTACTCGCTGACACAGATGGCGATGGATTATCAGATGGTGATGAAATCGGTGACCTTATGGATACCAATAAAAAACCTGCTGATACAGATAAAGATGGCACTATAGATGCGCTCGATACAGAAGATGATCTTGATCAAGATGGGGATGGTTTAAATAATACATTAGAAGCGCAACTCAATACTGACCCTAAAAAGAAAGATACTGATGGTGATGGTATTGATGATGCAGAAGAAGTAGGAGCAGATGTTAAGAGCCCATTGGATTCTGACCTCGACGGTATAATTGATGCACTAGATGTAGTTGATGATAGCGATACAGATAACGATGGCTTAACCGATGCCCAAGAAACTAAATTAGGCAGTAACCCTAATGAAGTAGATTCAGACAATGACGGCATTAATGATAATGAAGAAATCGGCAATAACATTGATGACCCTTTAGATACAGATTCTGATGGCATCCTTAACTTACTCGATACCGATGATGATAACGATGGATTAAAGACAAAGTACGAAATAAAGATCGGCACAAACCCGCTGAATAGCGATACCGATGCGGATGGGTTAAGCGATAAAGATGAGCTAGCAAACGATGATAAAAATACCATTCGAGATACAGATAAAGATGGGAAAATAGACCCTATTGATAACGATGATGATAATGACAAGCTATTAACTTCACTGGAATTAGCTCTAGGTAGTAACCCCTTAAAAGTAGATTCTGATGGTGATGGAATCAGTGACAGTGATGAACTAGGCAATGTTAAAAATAGCCCCAAAGACAGTGATGGTGATGGTATCCCTGATATTTTAGATATTACTGATGATAAGCAAGTTAAAACACCTGTGACGGATAAAGCAGATGCTACGCCAACAACTGGCACTCCCCCTGTTACAGATAAAGACAAGCTAACCATAGAAGCTATTGAAGGATCAAGCTCAGAACCATTCCATGCATCACGACTCTATTTCCCCTCTAGCTCCGCTAGCCCTGTGATATCTGGAGATGCGGCAAGCTTCTTTGATAAAGTTGTTACTTGGATGAAAGAAAGTTCTGCAAACACCATTACATTAACGGGTCATACCGATGCCACAGGCGAGAAACAAGCCAACCTCGCCCTAGGTATAAGCCGTGTTATGGTGATTAGAGAGATGCTTATTGAGAAAGGCGCACCCTTCCAACAAATGGATATTATGTCACGTGGTGAGTCTCAACCCATTTCGGATAATAGAACGAAACTAGGACGTTTAAAGAATAGACGTGTAGAAATAGCTCCAACGGAAACAAACAACTAAAAATGCAACTATAACTTTTAGTAAATAGAGTTTAGATCAAGGATACAATCATGTTTAAAAGCGATGTAACACAAACCTATAATCAACAAGATGCCACAATGGAAATTTTGATCATGTTGGCAGGTGCCTTTTTATTAGGTTGCCTACTTTGCTGGCTATTACGCAAGCTTTTTAGCAATGGTAATCAAGCCCTGGCAACCGTAAATGGAAACATAAGCACACATTCAAATAATGGCACACCTCAAACCTTGACCAGCAGTAACCGACAGCAAGCTTCTGTTGTTACTAAGACAAAGGTTACAGCAACAACAAGTAATCAATCTACATCAGCCAATTACAACACACCAAGAATTGATGATTTAACCAAAATCAGCGGCATCAACACTGAGGTACAATCAGAACTCAAAAAACGTGATATTAGATCCTATATTGATCTCAGAGACAGTGACAAACAGTCTATTGTTGAAACCCTTAAAACACCTAGCGCTAAGTACACATCAAAAAAAGAAGCTCAAACATGGCCACATCAAGCTAGTCTTGCGGCAAAAGGCGAATGGGATAAATTAAAAGAATACCAAGAGTTTATGGCGCGCACTCAAAAAGCCACAGAAAAAGTTAAACAACAAAACGAAAATGAACAATTATCTGGGAAAGATGATTTAAAGAAAATTGAAGGCATCGGTCCAAAAATCGAAGAGATTCTCAATGTAAAAGGCATTAATACTTTCAAAGAATTAAGCAATACCAGCAGAGACACCATCAAAAGCCACCTTGATGAAGCAGGCTCTCGTTTTAAAATACATGAACCAAAATCTTGGCCTCACCAAGCAGGAATGGCTGATAGAGGCGAATGGGATGATTTAAAACTTTACCAAGAGTTTATGGATGGTGGCAGAGATGATGCTCCTTCTGCATCTTCATCATTAAATAAGACTGAGCCAGGGGCGACATCATCATTGCATGTATTAAGAGCAAATAATGATGATTTTAAAAAAATTGAAGGTATTGGTCCAAAAATTCAAGAGCTATTAAACAAAGCAGGTATAAATACGTTTGAAGACCTTAAAAACAGTAATAGAACTTTTATAAAAAGCCTATTAGATGAAGCGGGGCCACAATATAGAATGCACGAACCAGAAACATGGCCAGAACAAGCAAACATGGCATTTGAAGGTAAATGGGAAAAACTTAAAGAGTATCAAGACTTTTTAATGGGTGGTCGAAACTAAATTACTCAAAGTACCTCACCTTAGGGAAACTGATTAAGTCGATTAGAATTAAGCGCAGAAAAACTACCCCTATTTTTCACGAAATAAGACGTAATAGTCGTTCTATTGCTCCTGTTTTCGTGAAAAATACTGGCAGTTTTGTCAAGCTTAAAATAACTGGGTTTGATCAATATTTCCTTAAGGAGAAACTGATCAAGTCACAAATATCATGAATACTTGTTTCTAACTCGTTTTTTTAAAAACTCACTCATAATTTTCTCTATACTTTCCAGTATTCTTGGTTTTAACCTCGTAATACTACCTTTTCGCAGATAATAGGCGGATTTATCCCAGTAACTGTTTTCGTTGCATGTATAAATTTGC